>NC_019904.1:4757500-5057500 GCF_000325705.1 Echinicola vietnamensis DSM 17526
CACACCGTAATCAGGATAGTCCTTCCATTTTCCTTCTGATTTTCTCTTTTCCCAGTCCTCAGACCAAGGATCAAATGAAACGGTCATTTTACCATTAAGATAATACTCCGCTTTGTCCTCAGTAAAAACGATCCTGGTCGTATTCCATTCTCCTGCCGGCTTTACGGCTCCTTCAAAATCCGGTGTATACATCCCGTAATCCGCACCGATGGATTGCCACATTTCTAATTTCTGCGGAAAACCAATCTGGTCGATCACTTGGTATTCTGGAGCGGTATTATAAGGAGCTTCATGGGTAGATTCATCCACGATATGATAGAATATACCGCTGTTTCCTCCTTCAGCTATTTTCCAGTCTACCATCAATTCAAACTCTCCAAACTCTTCAGACCCGTAAACCACATCTCCACCGATATCTCCTCCTTTTCCTAAAGCAATAAAGTTACCATCTTCGATAATCCACCCGGAAGGAAGCTCTTCAGCATCATAGCCTCTCCACCCTTCGGCACTTCGCCCATCAAACAGCAGCTGCCATCCGGCAGATTTTTCATCTTCAGTAAGGGTATTGTCCTTGGCTTCAGCTCCTACATCGGAAGCCTTTACCTCGGAAACCTCTGTTTCTACTGCACCCTCCTTTTTCTCGCCATCGCAAGCCGCCATCAATGTGGCCAATGCGAAAATGCTCAGTGTTGTCTTTTTCATTATTCAGGTTTTAGTTTATGATATCTTTAATTTTGTTCCCTAATTTTATATAACGAAATGCACCCTTTAAATAATCAATATCAAAAGAACGCTGATCACCTGGTTACATTGCCTTTTATCTGTTCAGCATATTATTCAAAATCTAAGAGCATAAATATAATATTTTTAAACATATATTCGCTCTTTGTTTATTTTTTTTGATAAATAACTTATTGAATCGGTCTAAATCAAAGACGAAAATACCTCCCACCCTATTTTCGACCTGGTTAATGATACAAAAAATCAACTGCTCCTCTTCATCAAATCAATTAACTACTCTTTAACCGTTTGATTTAGTATCACGTAATATTTCTGGGGGATGATTTTCGACATGTTTTTATTAAAGGAAATTTCACACCGCTAAAACGATGGTTTTCCGCTATCCGCTCGAATGGGTTTTAGCGGGAATTTATGCGGAATAGTTAGGCCCATGCCGCTAAAACGGGAAACGTTGGATGGGCAACTTTACCATGAGCTTCACCCATGGCTAAGAATGTGTCGAGTTTTTCTCATAACTCCTCGTCATTTCGATTCCGATGGATATCGGAAGAAGCAATCTCCTCATACGTGCAATGCAAACACATCGAGATCACTTCACTCCGCTCGTGATGACAGATTATTTATTTATGAGACAGCCTCTGGCTTTCGAGCGTATATCAGACATAATGCTAACTACAAAACACCTTATATCTTGTGTTTCAGCTCTCCTCAGAATATACCATGGATAAAATGTGATCAAGTGATAATCATGAAGTCTTTATGCGAGGGCATGACAAATGCCCTTCTCTGCAGTCCACATTTCAAATGCGGACCAGATGATGAATTTAGTTTTCAGAGCAATGATACGCCGCCAAAGCCAACATGCACTTGGTGCCTTGATGTCTTTGTGACGTTTTTTTTCCGTGGTTTTGCCAATAAGTAAAACTGGCAGTCCCCAGCTTTTCCGCTTGATCCAAAAAACAATGCATGATCACTTCACCTGGTCAATAAAAAAATCCGGCAAACTTAACCGGATTTCGTAATGCTGTATTTTAATTGTGAAATCATTTCTGCCAAATCCTCTAATGTGACGGCCTTGTTCTTATCCTTCGGATTAGGGAAATCCGTACTGATAAAGGCCTTGGCCTCCCAAACTTCCTCTACCTCTTCACCGGGAATTTCATAAGGCTTATACATGTCGTTATCTGAAACCAAAAACAGCTTGCCATTTTCATCAAGGTAGTTAAAGACCCTTTTATAAACAATACCTTCTGAGGCCGTAATAAGAATGTAGGTTTTACCACTTCTGATCTGTGAAAGCTGCTCGATATATGCCCCCACGATCACCGTCCCTGACGGCAAGGGCAACATACTGTCCCCGCTAATTTCAAAGGCACGGTAAGTGGTGTTTTTGGCTAGATTGGGCAAATGGAACTGCGGGAGTTGCTGCATGTACTCTGGATCGGCATAACCGTTAAGGTAGCCCGCCGAGGCTTTTTGGGGAACCATCGTGATATTTTCGTTTTCCTCTTGATCCAGTGATACCGTCAACACCTTGATGTCCCGTTTTTGGGAAGCTCTTCTCCCCTTTTCCTCAATATCATGAAACAGCAATTCGTCGATGGAAACTGAGAGGATATCTCCTATTACTTTCAGCGTAGCCAATTTAGGTTCAGACCTCCCATCTTCATAAGCGGAAATCATCGTCCTTTTGATCCCTAATTGATCCGATAGGTTCTCTTGGGTCATTTGCTTTTGCTTCCTTAAATATCTTAGGTTTTTCCCTAGTAGCATTTTTAGTGATTGTTAAGCACTATAAAGATAAAAATTATGATCATCCCTCCACTGGCTTTTAAACGAAAACCGGTTTAAATCCATTTTCGATCGCTCCATCGATTCCATACGCTCACGGATTTCCTCGATAACATCAGAAACGGCCCGATCCCCATGAACCAACAAATAGCCATAACGTGGATGCACTTCATCTTCTACGAAGAATTTTACCTGATGGTTTCCAGAAGCAAGAAGCTTGCTTACGATTCTGATTTTGGGAGACTTTTCCATATGCCTTAAGTGTCTATTATGATTACGATTACAACCGCTAATCTATTGATGTTACTAATATAAACAAAATTAAGTTCATATAAACAACTAATATATGACGCTAATTGTCACAATAATTCCATCCTTCATCATGCAACTCCATTTTTCCGGTATAACAATGGATTATCGCCCTCCTGCTACCTTTATAGGTACCGCAAATCAGCTCATTTCCCCATTGATCCAAAAGCATCCTTAATCCTAAACCCATCCAACCTAATTTTGGTTATCATTAGTATAAACCTGACAAACGATGAAACCATTTAACTACATTCTTTTCTTATTTTTATGCCTATCGCCGTTGATAGCATCTGCCCAGTTGACCGTTTCTGGAAAAATTGTGGATGGCGAGAATGATGAGCCCCTGCTTTTTGCTCAAGTGGCACTTTTTGAAGCTGGTGGTGAGGAAACCATCACCTATACCCAATCTGATGAAAACGGGGATTTCGCCCTCGGAACGGAAAGCGGCACTTATGATGTCAAAGTGTTTTTGATCGGTTATGAGAATAAAAAAATCGAAAACCTTCAAATAAACGAAGACCGCAACCTTGGTAAAATCACCCTGACTTCTGAAGGAAAGCAGCTGGATGAAGTGGTCGTCCAATCCAACACCATTCCCATGCGGACTGATGTCGAAGGACTGGTCATCACGCCTGAACAAAACCTGGCCAATGTTGGAGGTACCTTATTGGACATTTTGAGGAATACTCCTTCCATCAGTGTATCCGATGATGGTTCTATTTCCCTTAGGGGCAGCTCCGGCACCAACATTCTGATAAACGGCAGGAATTCTTCCCTAACGCAAAACCTCGATCAGATCCCGGCCAGCGCAATTGAGCAGATCAAAGTCGTGAACAATCCAAATGCCCGTTATGATGCCGAAGCCGAAGGTGGTGTCATCAACATCATCTTGAAACGTGGTGAAGACATGGGTACTCACGGCGGTGCGGAACTAACCTATGGCACACGTAACCGGCTAAATACCGGTGCCAGGTTTAACCATACCACTACGAAGTACAATGTGTATGCAGGTTACAATTACCGAGATTGGAAAGGGGTGAGTGAACGCTCCACTTTCCGAGAGGTATATGAAGACAACGAACTCCTCAACCAACAAGGAAATAATCGCGATAGGCGCCAAAACCATAATTTTAATTATGGCGCTGACTATTACTTTGGCAAAAACATCCTGAGCTATCAAGGGGTATATTTCACCGGGAAAGACTCGGAAAACAATTCCCTGTATTCCAAAATGACCGATAGTGAAACCGATGACCTATTGCTCCAATACGTGAGGCAAAATAACGAATCTGAAACGGATGATGGCTATGACAATGCCTTGATCTATGAGCGGACGTTTGATGATAAGAACCGCGAATTGAAAATCAGTGCAAACAACTCTTATCAGAACCAGTACAAAACCCAGAACATCAACATTTACCGAAATACTTCAGAAGCTACACCGGAAAACCTTAATGGTCAAGAACGGGCACTGACGGATGAAAAACGATACACCTCTGTCATCCAAGCCGACTATATCCATCCTGTAAATGAAAGGGTAAAACTGGAAATGGGTTTAAAATCAACCTTTAGAAAATTTGACAACGACTACAAATATTACCAGTTGTCAGAAAGTGAAAACGACTTCGTAGAAAATACTGATATCAGCAATCACTTTCTCTACAAAGACCAAATTCACGCGGCCTATTTCATCTATTCCAGATCCGGAGAAAAGTGGGACATTTCCTTGGGGACAAGGGCAGAACAGACCCATGTGGAAGGATTGCTATACAACACCAATGAACTGAACGAACAGGATTACCTGAACCTCTTCCCCAGTGTCCAAGCCCTGTACAAGCTGAATGAGGAAAACAGCCTGAAATTTACCTACAGCCGGAGAATCGACAGACCGACTGCTTGGAGGCTTAATCCTTTTCCAGATATCACCGACTCCCTCAGCGTTAGAAGAGGTAATCCCAACCTCCAACCCGAAATGATCAACTCGTTGGAAGTAGGACACATGATCAACATGGAAAAGGCCAGCTTGACCACCAACTTATTCTATAGACATGTCGATGGGGTGTTGGACTATATCACCTTGGTGGAAGATGGCATTTCCTATCAACAGCCAGCCAACCTGAATACAGGCCAAGCGTATGGATTGGAATTTATCGGGATGGCCGAGCTGACCGACTGGTGGAACATCAATGGAAGTGTCTCGCTCTTCCAAAGCAAAGTAGATGGCTCCAATGTCGGTGAGGAGTTTGTCAGCAAAGGGTTCTCCTGGAATTCTAAAATCACCACTGATTTTACCCTTCCTTATGCCTTTACCCTTCAACTGGTGGGTGATTATGAGTCTCCTGAAGTAGAAGCACAAGGACGGGATTTTGCTCGATACAGCATGGACGCCACTTTACTGAAAAAGTTGATGGACAACAAACTGCAGCTATCGCTTAGTGTCCGCGATGTCTTCAATACCCGAAACTTCGGTGGCTACAACCAATCCAATGATTTCTACCAGGAATTCAGAGCGGAGTGGGAAAGCAGGATTGCACTATTTAGTGCACGGTACAATTTTTAAACTATAATTGATCTTTCGTCAAGTGTAGTGGAACCACATAGGGACATAGACAACATAGGGCCTTCGCTGTGCTATGTGTCCTTATGTAACTATGTGGTTCCTAAAACAAAGTGATTTCAATTTTCTTATATCAAGAAACACATTACTGAATCTGATCCCCCATTATTTTTTAAAAGAAGCAATACAAACTGAGGTGAGGATTGCTATAATCCCCGCAGTTAAAACACTCATCCAAAACCCTATTATAGTTGGATTAAATGATCCATAGGGCATTAACCACATAAAAATTAATGCCATGACCAGCCATGATATCCAAAATCTGGCCTTATGTTTTTTATTGATGAATAGTTTCATAGCTACCAAGAATTTTATCTTCCACAACTTGTGAACCTGAGTTCGATTTTAAAACAGGGCTATTTGGTTAGTTTGGACTGTTTGGTATTTGATTGCGGGCTTTTTAGGGAAAAATGAGTAGGCAATGAGTCCTGAAATCATGTTGGTGATGAAATTTCCAAAAGAGCGGTGCCTGGAATGTTCGATCTGACACATGTTTTTCAATTCATCATTTACCGTTTCAATAACAGATCGTTTTCTGAGCATGATTTTGTCCTTCATTTCCATAAGGACATTCTTCATATTATTCCTAATATTGGCAATTAGGTGAAGCCCGTCTGAAAACAACAATTCGGTCAAATCCTTTGAAACATAGCCTTTGTCCGCATATAATTTCCCCTTTAGGTTATTTACGAAACTTTTGTTCCTAAGCGGCTCCCTGTCATCAACATTGGCCTGGGTGACCACAAAGTTTAACAGCTCCCCTTTGTCATTGATGACCAGGTGGAGCTTGAAGCCGAAGAAATATCCCATGGTGGATTTGCCCACCTGGGCAATATCTTTGAAAACCTTGTTCCTTTTTATCCTTTTGTTTTTGCATACCCTGATCGGAGTTGAGTCGATAAACGCAATACCTGTCCCCTCTCCTAAACAACAGGTTTTCAGGAATATAGTCATCGGAAGGGTGGCGGATTGCATCAGTTCAACAAACCTGTTGTAGGAAACGGTCTGGGGGAAAAGGTGTTTTTTATGGACTTTGATAAAATAGAGATAAAAGTGTTTCATGTTTCGGAATCCCCCGGTATGGAACATCACCATAATGGTAATGACTTCGCTCAGGCTCATTCTGGGCCTTCTCTTGGGCCTGTTTCCAAGAATATGTTTTTCAGTGGATTTTTCAAATTGGATGCAGAATTCATCGATAAGATAGAAAATTTCGGTAATTTTGGAGTCAGTTAAGGTCATGTTTTAGTAGTTAATGTATTGAACTTCAACACTTTAATATAACGAAAAAACATGGCTTTTTCTATGTTTCTAATTATAGTTTTTAATTAAATACATAGAAAATATTATCTATATATGTGAATTTTTTTATAAAATAAATTTTAACATTAATTTTTGTGTTATTCTTGCTTGAACGTTTCTTGGCGGACAATTTATGGGGAATTATTAATCGAACTCAGGTTGTGAGTAATTCAGCCGCTGTGGCACTAACTCCCCCAGTGACAAAGCCTATTGCTCCTCCAACAACTCCCCCACTAACACCTCCTGTTACAGCCCCTACTACTGGAAAAGTCACTGTACCTGCTGTTGGTTCAGTATAGGCTCCTGTCGTCGCTCCCGTTACTAATCCAACGACTGCACCCGCCCAAACGTTCCTCCAATTAACAGAACATCCTCCTCCCCCTTCCAAATCATCCTTTTTTGATAACTTATAACTACCTCCTTTTTCTTTATCACAGTCATCACTTTCGCATAATCTCATTCCGCTTCTTTCAAAGTAGGCACCAATGTAGAAATAGCCGAAATACCGTCCTCTACTAAATATTCATGCAATGCATAAGAATATTCAACTATGGACAGCAACTGTAACCTTTGTTCTTTACTAAGTTCTTCTTCATTGAACACTCTTGTTCTAAATTGCCTAATTACATAATATAATTCTGTAGAATCTCTAACCTCCATCATAGACTTATTCATGACTTCATTGTCTCATCAAGATGATTGCTATTCGATATTTTTTTGAAAGAAGAGAACTTTGAAAACTATAGTCAAAATTTATATTCAAATTTTGACTATAGTTTGATTGTAAGAACTTATTAAGTTAAGATCGTCAGAAATCGAAATCTCTTTTCAGTCTGTAACAAGTCAAGAACAAACTACTTGCTCTTATGCTTTATCACTTCCCAAACTTCCCTTTCAGCATGGCCAGCTTGGCGGCCAGGTCACCTTCGGGTTCCTTTTCTTTTCTTCTTTCACGCTTGGCACCACCGGATTTTCCTTTGCTCCGCTCCGCAAATGGGGCGGATTTCATGCTCAGTCCGATACGCTTGCGGTTCAGGTCTACCTCCATCACGGTAACTTCTACTTTTTGGTTGACGGTGACCACCTCGTTGGGATCGGAGATATAGCGGTCCGCCAAGTGGCTCAGGTGCACCAATCCATCTTGGTGAACGCCCACATCCACAAATGCTCCAAAGTTTGTGATATTGGTAATGATGCCCGGCAGCTTCATGCCCACCTTGAGGTCTTTCATCTCATTTACGCCTTCCTGGAAGCTGAACACTTCAAAGGTCTCCCTGGGATCTCTTCCCGGTTTGGCCAGTTCCTCCATAATGTCCTGCAAGGTCGGCAAACCTACCGTTTCCGTGACATAATTCTTCAACACCACCTTAGACCGTAGCTCTTCGTCTTTGATCAGGTCTGACACATTGGAACCCAAATCAGTGGCCATTTGCTGTACAAGGTCATAGCGCTCCGGGTGCACGGCACTTCTGTCCAGGGGATTGGGGGCATTTTGGATGCGGAGGAAACCTGCCGCCTGCTCATAGGCCTTGTCGCCCAATCTTGGCACCTTACGGATATCTTCACGGCTTTTGAAAGGGCCGTTTTCATTTCTGAAGTTGACGATGTTTTGTGCCAGTGCCGGGCCCAATCCTGAGACATAGGTAAGCAGCTGCTTGGAAGCCGTATTGACTTCTACCCCTACCCCGTTAACACAGCTCATGACCGTATCATCAAGGGAGTTTTTAAGGGCAGATTGGTCCACATCGTGCTGGTATTGGCCTACCCCGATGGATTTAGGGTCAATCTTCACCAATTCCGCCAACGGATCCATCAGCCTGCGGCCAATGGAGACCGCTCCCCTGATCGTAAGGTCTAGATCCGGAAATTCCTCCCGGGCCACTTCAGAAGCCGAATAAATGGAGGCTCCACTTTCATTTACCATTACGATCAAGACATTCTGGGGCAAGCCAATGGATTTGAAAAACTGCTCTGTCTCCCTACTGGCCGTCCCATTTCCAATCGCAATGGCTTCCACCTGATGCTTTTCCACCAAGTGCTTCACCAAGGCTGCGGACTCCGCCTTTTTGCGCTGAGGCTCATTGGGATAAATGGCATCATAGTGCAACACCTGCCCCTGTGGGCCAAGACAAGCCAGTTTACAACCTGTCCTAAAGCCAGGATCGATGGCCATCACTGATTTTTCGCCTAAAGGAGCCCCTAGGAGTAATTGCCTCAAGTTTTCCGCAAAGACCTTAATGGCATCTTCGTCTGCCTTTTTCTTGGTGTACAGCCTTACTTCTGTTTCCATGGAAGGCTTCATCAAACGTTTATAGCAGTCTTTTATGGCCAGCTTTACTTGCTCGGAACTGGTGTTTTGAGCCGTGACGGTCATTTTCTCCATCAACGCCAAAGCATCCAGTTCTTCCGGGCAAGAATCCAGCATCAAAAACAATTCTTTCTCCCCTCTTCGCATGGCCAATACCCGGTGGGATGGTGCCGTTTTGATGGGCTCCGACCATTCGAAGTAATCCTTATATTTGATCGCTTCTTCCTCCTTGCCTGGAATCACCTTGGACACAAACTTCCCTTCTTCGATGAAAAGGTCCCGCATTTTTTTACGTAGCTCCGCATTTTCATTGACCCATTCAGCAATGATGTCCCTAGCTCCTTGCAAGGCTTCCTCTGTACTCCCCACTTCCTTTTCCTCATCAATATACGCTTTGGCTTCTTCTTCCAGGTCACAAGATTCCTGTCCGAAAATTTTCTCCGCCAGCGGCTCCAGCCCCTTTTCACGGGCGATGGTCGCCTTGGTCCGCCTTTTGGGCTTGTAGGGAAGGTATAAATCCTCCAAGGCTGCCATGGTCTCGGCGTCGTTGATTTTACCTTCCAGCTCTGGAGTAAGCTTCTCCTGTTCCTTAATGGACTTTAATATCGCCTCTCTCCTTTTATCCAAATCGCGAAGTTGCTGTACACGATCACGGATAGCAGCTACCTGTACTTCGTCGAGTGAACCGGTCACTTCCTTCCGATACCTGGATATAAAGGGAACAGTAGCTCCTTCATCCAATAATTCAATTGTATCAGACACTTGCTTCTGCCTGATATTTAGCTCCTCGGCTATTTTTAGATAATGGTTGATATTCATAAAATTAGGTTACTATTGCCATGCGTTATAAGCTGCAATTTAAAGCTTCTGGAAGAGTTTTCTGAGGGGAATCCTGTTTTATTAAGGCCACGGACAATAAAGGATTGTAAATCAAAACATAACTTTGCACTTCACTTCCCGTACGCTAAAAAAGTTACAAACCTTAATTTTCAAATCAACAGCACTTTCTAATATACCGAAAAATGAATTGGAAGAAAGAAATAAAAAGCTGGAGCGTGATACTCGGGGTATTCGCCTTACTTTATGTAATGGGATGGTATGCGCCGATTGTAGGTAAAATCCAATCCATCATCCTCTCCACTGGGCTCATCAAACCGAATGTGGAAAAGCGCTATGAAGTGGGCAATGATTTCGACTATAGTGTAAAATTTACGGACCTTGAGGGAAATCTCGTGGACATGCAAAACTTCCGGGACAAAACGGTTTTTATTAACCTGTGGGCCACATGGTGTCCTCCTTGCCGGGCTGAAATGCCTCATATTGCTTCTTTATATGAAAAATTAAAAGACCAAAAGGACATCGCTTTTCTCATGGTCAGCTTGGACAAAGAAGTTGAAAAACCTGAAAAATACATTAAAGCCCAAGGCTTTACTTTTCCTGTGGTCCATGCCACTTACGGGCTCAATGCCTCCCTGAAACATTCCTCTATTCCCACCACTTTGGTGATCAGCCCTAAAGGAAAAATTCTTTTCAGACAGGAAGGCATGAGTAATTTTGATACGGAAGCATTCAGGGATTTTCTTCAAACCCAGCATTAATAATCACCAGATTACCGCACAATAAGCCTATATAATTTACAAATTCCCTAACAAAAAATATTTTCAGCTTCTAATTCGACAATCAATTACGGATAATTTTGATTTCAAGTAATTTAAAATATCTTTGTTAACAACATTTTAAAAAGTACAAAAATCATTTTATATAATTCAAAATGAAAAATCCTACCATTTATCAGAAAACAAAATACAGAAAATAAGGGGGGACTAAAGGCTTAATCATCCACACAATAATTAACTTATCTGCTCTTAGTTTTATTAAAACCTATCTGGACATAAGGTCTAAATAGGCTTTCTGAAGGAGGTTTAAGCGTAGTCACCCCTCCTTATTTTCCACAAATTTATATATAAGTTTACTGATCTGGGCCATTACTTGAATGCCCTTTTCAGGTGCCTTGAGGTTCTTGGACAGCAATACAAGCACATATCGTTCCCCAGATGGCAATTCTACTATTCCAGAATCGTGCCGAACTCCCGTAATGGAACCCGTTTTATGCGCCACCGTCACATTTTCAGGAAGCAAGCCCGGAATTATCTCATTGAAATGCTGGGCTTTCAGTACCTCAAACATTGCTGCTGAAGCTTCTTTACTGACTGCTTTTCCCGCTGCTATGGCTTCCATGATCACCATCAGGTCATAGGCCGTGGTGGTATTGCTCAGTCCTTGTTCATACGCTTTCAGGTCCTCTACCCCCCTGAGCACTTCAATATCCTTCGCCCCTAAGTCCCGCATGGTCTGGGTAACCTTCTTCGCATCCAATTTATCGATGAGGATATTGGTCGCTAAATTGCTGCTCATGGTGATCATCTGAAAATTGAGCGCTTTGTAGGTGCTTTTCTGGCCTATTTTCCCGTACAGGCCCTCTTGACTATCTACAGATAAATCCATACTGAAAGGACTGCCATCTACGATACTCTTAAATTCATTCACCACCGTAATCGAGTCATCCAAAGAGATATTTCCCAAGGCCACCTGCTTATAAAGTTCAATCATTACCGGGGTCTTCATCGTGCTGGCCGCATGAAACGACTCCTTCTCATTGATCATTAACGAAAGGGTGTCTGATCCCAAGGATCTAAAGGCTACAGCAAAATCACCTTGTACCTCGGAAAGGTGAGCGGTGATCTGATTCCTAAGTGTTTCGAGTTGGTCCTCGGTGGATGGGCCGGATTGGCAAGATGCCATCATCAAACCTATCAAACTGATTAAAAGGTATTTTATCTGCATGGGTCGGGGCAAGGGTTAAGAAATACTGGTCAACACAATGCCGTAATTTCCACATTCCTCCTAACTTATCAAACCCAACAGCATTAAAATAAGACCAAAAGGAACTTCTTCAGCAGCATTAAATCGATGGCGAAGGGACTTGGTGGCCCTATAAAGCTGATTTTCGACGGTTCGAACAGAAAGGTTGAGCTGGGCGGCGATTTCTTCTGCGGTCATGTGGTTAACCGTTTTCATGATAAACACCTCACGTTGTTTTACGGGCAAGGTATCAATGGCTTTCGAGGCATAGGCATGGAGGTCCCGATAGATGACCGTATCCTCGGTCACGTTGGAAAAATCCTTGTTCATCGGAACCGAATATTGCTGAAAGGCCGTAAAACGTGCCTTTTTCTGACATCGATTGATCACCAAACTCCGAACAATAGAAAAAATATAAGCATTGATGGACAGGTCTGATCTTAGTTCATTCCGCTTCTTCCATAGGTACAAAAACACCTCTTGAACGACCTCTTCCGCATCGTGATGTGACAATTCCATCTTTCTGCTTACATGATAGATCTTGGAAGCATATCGTTCATAGAGATGATAATATGCTACTTCGTCGCTTTCTTTGACCTTTTTTACAAGATCGGAATCGGTATGTTCGAGGGTTATTGGGTTATTCATGGTCATCACAAAAACTAATAAATAAACTAAATCGGTTTAGCTATTTACTCAATAAAAAAGGCTGCAGAGCCTTCTTTTCTTAAAAGAACATAAATGATTTATAAAAAACAAGGAATACCCCTAATAATTACACAGGTTATCAAAAACTCAAAATTATATTTCAGCCATTTACCTCAAAACCTGTTTTAAAATCCGGCTACTCATCATCAACACCTCCCCTTTGTCGTCACTCACTTGATGATCCATTGATAGCTTCCTGAGCTTATGGAATAAGCGGTCTTTTGCAACGATACCTCAACGTTTGCAGGTGATTCTCCCTTAAGAAACCGCGTGCCTTTTGGTAAAATTAACGTAGCTGTGGTGTTAGCTGGGATTCTAACGGTATATTGTACCGCACCGGTTTCATCTCGTTTCCAAGAAGAAATGATTTTACCGTAAGGCCCATCATGACTGGCCTCAAAATGCTCCAATCCCTCCACAAAGTGTGGTTCCAATAGGATATTCTTAAAGCCTGGATGTTCCGGATCAGGCTTCATCCCTCCAAGTGCCTTATATATCCAGGCCCCTACTTCACCAAACATGATGTGGTTCATGGAAATGTCATGCTCTGAATCGATCTTCCAGTTTTCATAAAGGGTGGTAGCTCCATTAACTATCCACCAGCCCCATGAAGGATAGGTTTCCTGAGCCGCTACCTTATATGCGATATCAGGATAACCATTATCACTCAGTGCATTGAGGATTGCCTTGGTTCCGAGTAAGCCCACGTCCAAGTGGAATCCGTCTGCTTCTACCCTTTTGGCTAAGTTTGCCGCCACTTTGCCCCTTAGCTCTTCGGGAACAATGTCCCACTGTAATGCCACACTCATTTCTGTCTGGTAACCACTTCCATAAACGGCTTTTTCCCGATTCAGGTACTTCTCATTAATGGCAGTCCGGATCTTATTGGCCAACTCAGTGTACTTTTCTGCCTCGGCTTCATGACCAAGTAATTTAGCTGTTTGGGCTAAAATCCTGGCATCAGTAAGGTAATAGGCAGAAGAAGTGTATTCCACTGGAGATTTGGATTTTACCGGAACCCAATCTCCCAAACCCCAAGCGGTCAACCCGTCAGGACTGATGGCCGTAAGGTGGTCCACATATCGCTTCATCGACTTGTAATTCTCTTCAAGGATACGCTTATCGCCATAAAACAAGTACACATTCCATGGTATCAAGCAAATGGTACTTGTCCAATCCGGTCCATTTCCCCATTCATAGCCCCAGCCGGAAGTGGGGATAATGGAAGGCAAAACTCCATTGGGCTGCTGCTCGTCCCGATGGTCATCCAACCATTTTTCATAAACCTTGATCGCGTCAAATGAATATAACCCCGTTTCGATGGCGATATGCGCATCTCCTGTCCAGCCATTTTTCTCCCGCTGTGGGCAGTCCGTAGGATAGCCAAAAAGGTTGGACAAATAGGCATTGTTTGTGGCCCACCAAATGCCATCTAAGGTAGCGTTCGCAGAACTGACGGTACCGACCGGTTCGACATCACTGTGCATGAAATAGGCTGTCAGATTTTCTTTGGTAAGGGAAATAGGCCGATCTGCCGTAACTTCCACATATTGAAAGCCCTTGTAATTAAACTTTGGGCTAAAAGTCTCTTCACCCCTCCCGCTCAAGATGTAAATATCGGTCTGGAAAGGGTCGCCGTCATCTGTGGGACGATAATGCACATCGATATTGGACATGTCCACTCGTCCATCCTCGTGAAGCCGCTCTCCATGCTTCAAACGCAAAACTGTGCCCGCTTCACCTTTGATCTTGATTTCACTGATTCCTGCTATATTTCTGCCCACGTCGAAAACAAAGGTCGAATCATTGATCTTATCCATTGTCGCTGCGGGAATCGTTTCGTTATACCGAATGGGAGGCATGGCCTGCGCTGTAATTTCCTTGGCTGGTGCGGATCGATAAATCACTTCTTTCCAATCACCGGCCTCAAAACCCGGCTTATCCCATCCAGGCTGCTCCTTTCGGGCATCATAATGTTCTGCGGTATAAATGCTATTAAAAATCACTGGACCTAAAGCAGTCTTCCATCCCTTTTCCGTGCGAATGGTCTCCACTGAACCATCCTCATAGGTAATCCGCAGGTCCAGACAAAAAGTGGGGCGATTTCGCCATGGTGCATGGTGAAAATTCCAAACGGCCGTAGACTGGTGATTGTACCAGCCATTTCCCAATAAGACCCCCAAGGCATTTTGGCCATTTTGGAGGGCCTCAGTTACATCGTGCGTCACATACAGTACCCTTCGGTCAAAACGGGTGTAAGCAGGATCCAGCCGATGATTCCCAATGCGTTTACCATTAATGCGTAGCTCATAGAGCCCGCCTACCGCGATATAGGCCGTGGCTTTCTTAATGGGATTGGATATGGCGAATTCCTTCCGGAAATAAGGGGCTGGCTTTACCGAAGTTCCCTGGCCGTCCCCAATCCATACGCCTTGCCAATTGGCCTCATCCATCATGCCCATTTCAAAGTGTGCCTTTTTGGAGATTCCCAGGGAATTCCCCTCGTGATCCCACACCTCCACAGTCCAAAAATAGGCAGCAAAAGGCTCTAAGGCTTTCCCGTCATATGCTACCAACTGGCGGTCACTTGATACTTTTCCGCTATTCCACACGGATCCTGCTCCGTCTTTTGTGACCAGTATACGGTATGCACTTTGCTTTGCCCCCTGCCGGTCATCATCCATCTGCCAGGTCAACCTTGGCCGCGAAGTGTCCAAGCCCAGCGGATCTATCAGGTATTCCGTTTTAAGTGCCTTTTGGGCCAAAGCGGCAGTAAAGGTCATCAGCATTAAAAAGGTGGCAAGGCTAATTTTAGGCACGATCATCATGGGTTTTTATTGAAAGGTTGGGAAATTGGAAGGTTACAAAATTTCTCTTCCTTATTGGTTCTATTTTCTCTCATCAATCTTGATGCTTTCGTCTGGCTGCATGATACTAAACCTCATCCTTCATACCAGCTGCTTGCCGCACCGATAAGGGCTGACTCTTCGCCCAATATACTCTTTTTTATGGAAACGTTTGGGAGGGATTGCGCCAGGACTTTTTTTGCCTCGGGAAGAAATAAATCCGATGCATGGGAAATACTTCCTCCCAGCACGATGATCTCAGCATGTTCTTCAAAGGCAAATTTGCTTAAAAACCTTCCCAAATTGCAGCCAAACGTTTCAAATATATCCTTCACCCAGCTTTCCTCTTTCATGTCCACTAACTCCTTTACACCGCTGAGGTCTTTCCCCGTTATTTCCAGGTATTTCTTGGCAAACCATCTGGAGGAAAAATATTCCTCTGCGATGCTGTCTCCAAACTCCTCTCCCCAACGGGCTGCATCATGGGCTTCAGTACCGTGATAATAGGCCGTTCCCGCTCCTGTTCCCAAGGTCATGCCAATGGCCCTTTTATACCCTTTCGCAATTCCAGCAAAGAGTTCCCCTTGTAATAAGCAGGCCGCATCATTCTTAAACCGCACTTGGGCATTGGAAATCCCCAGCTTCTTGGCCAGCAGCTCCTTTACATTTTTTCCATAGAGCGCCTCATATTTGTCTTGGGTGCTGTCAATAAAACTAATACCGGCATCGTAATCAAATGGCCCGGGCATCGCAATGCCCACTTGGACAGTAGACCGTACTCCTTCGCCACAAAAAGGGGCGATGGCTCCCGCCCAGGCTTCCAAAATTTCTTCCATGCTGCCCTTGGAATCTACCGGGTGACGCACCAGCCGTTCCCTATCAATGGCGCGGGTCGTCAAATCCACTACCCCCACCGTAATGTGGGACCCTCCTACGTCTACGCCTAATACAATTGATTTATGCTCTCTCATGTTGTTTTATTCAGTAATTAAAGTCACTTGTCCTCCCCGCTCCAATACCTCATGCGGCACAAAATAACCATCTATTTGCTTTCCATCAACTTCAATCCCCTTCAAACTTCTTCCTCCTGAGGGATTGGTTATCACCAATTTCTCCCCTGATGGCATGGTCCACTCCACTTCCTCGAATACTGGTATGGTCACCAAATACTCCGGATCTGCTGGACTGAGCGGATAAAGCCCCATGGCATTCCAAGTGTACCAGGAGGACATTTCTCCGGCATCGTCCATTCCTGATAGTGCCAGTCCATGCTCGCCAATACCATAATAATCCGCCAATAACTTGTCGATTATCGCTTGGGATTTTTCAGGTTTATCGACAAAATAGTACGAAAAGGGTGCTTCATGATCAGGCTGGTTCCCATGGCAATACTGTCCCATAAACCCACTGACATTCCGCGCAATGTACTCCGGGTTCCATGGTTTGGAAAACAAGGTATCCAATTTCTTTTCGAACGGATCAGCTCCTCCGTAAAGCTCCACCAAGCCTGTCATGTCATGGGGCACATAAAAGGACAATTGCCACGCATTGGCTTCACGATACATGTATTCGTAGTAGGGATATGTTGGGTTGAACGGGCTGATCCAATCCCCATTTTCCAACCTTCCCCGCATAAAATTTACCGACGGGTCAAACACATTCCTGTAATTTTGCCCTCTCTTGATCAAGTCTTCATAATGCTCTTTATCCCCCATGACTTTGGCAAACTGCGCCAGCGAATAATCGTCATAAGCAAATTCCAAGGTCTTGGAAACCCCGGCTTTGGCCTTGGTTTCTACGTGGGGATTTTCTACTGCCGGATCGGAAATATACCCTTTTTCGATGTACTCCTTGATATACGGACGGGTGCCGCCTTCTTTGTAGGCATTGTTCAGCAGGTATTCATAGGCCTTTTCTACCTCAAAATCCGTAATGCCCCTACGGTATGCCCCGGTGATGAAAGGGGCCGCATGATCACCATGAAAAAATGTGGGGATAAACCCTGAATGAGTGCCCCTTTCGACAAGGGACTGGATCACATCGGCCGTCACCGCTGGCTGCATGATGCTCAGCAGCACCACCTTGTTACGATAAGTATCCCAAAGCGATGGCAAGGTATAATAGCGAAAATCCGCTTTTTTGGTTTTTCCACGTTCATCCGCGAATTGCCCATTCACGTCACTGCGCAGTGCAGGCCACTGAAAGGACCGGTAAAGTGAGGTATAAAACAGGGTCTTTTCCTTGTCGCTTCCCCCTTTCACCTTGATATGCCCCAGGAGCTTGTCCCACGTCTTTACTGCCAACTGATGGATGTCTTCAAAGGACTTGTCTCCCACTTCTTGCTGCAGGTTTTCCGCTGCATTCGCTTCACTGACATATGAAAGACCGATCTTAAGCACGACAGGAGCTGAACTTCCATCGGCCAATTGGATTTTGGCATAGCCTTCTTTGCTGCCTTCCTGGATGACGTCCATCGCTGCTATATCTTGGCTGAGGGTTACATAAAAGTGGACCTTGTCCCGTCCCACCCGCTGAAAACCTTGCAGGGTCCTGACCGAAGGATTGGAAATTTCCCAGTCGGACACTCCGTTATTGGCCTTCGCCAAATCAAAGAGAATTGTTCTGCCTTCATTGTTTTCAAAAGTGTACTCGTGAACGCCGGCACGTAAGGTGCTGGTCAGCCTTGCCTTTACCTGATAATCCTCCAGGTAAACTTCATAATACCCCGGAGAGGCCTTTTCCCGGTCATGGCTAAACGTGGATTTGAAAGGTGCCTTCGCATCGGCACTGATCGGTAAAATGGGAATATTACAGAGATTCCAATGTCCTTTGTTGGTATGGGTAAATCCAATGATCTCGGTATCCTCATACTCATATCCTGCGCCAGACCCAAACTGGGTGATGGGGCTCAGCTGCACCATGGCATTGGGAAGAGAGGACCCCGGATAGGTCAAACCAGCCCAGACCCGCCATCCTTCTGGCGGTGTATAGCCAATCTGCGCTGGATCTGTCAAAGGTGCCGTACCAATAAAAGGATTGACGTAGCGGGATAAGCCTGCTTCCTCTTTCGAAACAGCACCACAGCCCACCAAATGCAAGGCTAAGATGATCAGTAAGCTAAAGGACAAAGAACGCTTCATAAGTATAGGTTATTTAATAGGTTGATAGTAATGAGTAGGTTAAAAAGTATCAAGTATTTAGTATTGAGTAATCAGTATTGAGTATTGAGTATTGAGTGTTGAGTATTTAGTCATAAGATGTACGGTACACTACCACGGGGCTTGATCAAATAAAATTCTCGCAGAGACATGCAAATCTTGGCTGATTGGCGTCCCTGCAAGAATTGTAATAGTTCATTAGGCCAGCAAATGCGGCTTTTCTTTGTACAAGGTATAAATCAGCTCACCAAACAAGGTATTGGCCCATGCAAACCAACTTCTGGTGAAATTATCCGGATCATCCTTGTGGAATCCTTCATGCATAAATCCTGTCCCGGCATGGGTGGTTTTCAGCCACTCCAGGCACTGCTTGATCTCTTCATCATCCGTCGCAGTCATGGCCTGTAGGGTGATGCTCATGTGCCAAATATAGTCCATGCCCACATGTGGGCCTCCGATGCCTTTGGCCGCTTTTCCTGAAAAGAAGTAGGGATTATCCTCGCTCAAAACGAAATTTCTGGTGTTTTGATAGATGGGATCATCTATTTCCAAACATCCCAAATACCCCATGCTCAGCAAAGAAGGTACATTGGAATCGTCCATGAAGAGCTGGTTTCCAAATCCGTCCACTTCAAAAGCATAGATTTTCCCATGATCCAAATGCTCCGCTACCGCATATTTGTGGAGTGCCCCTTCCACTTCATTTGCAAGTTCCTCACATTCCTTGGCAGAAGCAACATCCCCCTTCACGTCCCTGTAAATGGTCGCCAACTGCCGGAGAGACTGAACAGCAAACAGGTTTGAAGGCACGAGAAATGGAAAAATGGTGGCATCATCAGACGGCCGGAAAGCCGAACAGATCAAACCAACCGGCTTTACAGGATTCCCGTAACCCTTGCCAGACAAGGTGTCCGTAGCCCTTGGCGTGGTCCTTTGGAAATGGTATGGTCCGTTGTCCTCTTTTCGCTGCTGTTCCTTGAAGGTTTTGACGACCAGCTTCATGGCCTTCTCCCATCGGTCATCGAAGATGCTGGTATCACCCGTTTCCTTCCAGTAGCCATTGGCCAAGCGGACAGCATAGCATAAGGAATCAATTTCCCATTTGCGCTCGTGTAGCTCGGGTTTCATATCGGTGTGGTCACTCTCCCACTCGCTTCCAGCCGGGCCATTGTTAAAGGCATTTGCATAAGGATCGATGATGATGCACTCGTTGTGGCGGTTGATGACCCCTTGAATAAGCTTTTTCAGCTTTTTGTCCTTGTTCACCAAGGTAACATAAGGCCAAACCTGCGCTGAAGAATCCCGCAACCACATGGCATGGATATCTCCTGTGATCACGAATGTATCTGGCTCCCCATTATTTACCTCGTATTCCACTGTAGTATCCAGGGTATTGGGAAAACAGTTTTCAAACAACCAAGCCAGTTCCTTGTCCTTGATGTTTTTTTTAATTTCATCAATGGTATTCTCTACAGCCTTGCTGGTGAAATTCCGTTGGGCTTTTGGGGGGCGATTGGTCTCTTTAAAGGGAATTCCTGCAGCCAAGGACATGCCTGATCCCATCGCCAATCCAAATGAAGCTGCTGCGCTTGTTTTTATAAAATCTCTTCTGATCATTATTTTAGGGTTGTTTTGCGTCCTGCTTAGCACTAAATGACGCACATAATTTTAAGGTTATTGATTGAATTTTTGCGTAAATTAATCGATTTAGCGTTATCAAACAAAGAATTTTACCTAAAGGATCGGCACTAAAGGAACCTGGGGCAAATGAGGATGATAAATCCTTTCCAGCAGGCATCCATTTTGCAAACCTGGATGTGCAGCTTACCAATCCATTTGACTATTTTTTATTGAAAGGCTCGTGGTGTCCTTTGATAAAAACACCGACGGCCATTCTTCCTCAAGGAGATACCCCCCTATTCCAAGACTCCTTCTTCTTGTAACAAGGCCGCTGCTTCCATCAGCATGATCCCAGACAGTTGGGTGGAGAGGTCCACTTGATCGCCCGGCAATTGTCGCCAATTAGGACCACAGAGCATATCGGGGCGTCTTAGGCCGCTCGTGTAAAAGGTTTCAATATTGAAATTAAGAAAGGCCACCAAATCTCCTTTGTCCCCATCGGACACCGCGGGTTCTTGGATCAGTTCGGTAAAATAACGCACAAAGATCCCTTTAAACAGCCCACCATCACCTTGGCCTTCATTTTTCAGGATCCCTTCTGTGGACAATTCAGACCTGGTCATGGCCGATTCGGCGGTTTGCAGGGCATCCGTTAAATAGCCTGTTTCACCCGTAATTTGATACAACCGCAGCCCTGACCCGATCCAGGTGCCGGCATTATAGGTAAATATCCAATCCTTTTTCACGGTTGGCTCCCCTTCGATCAGTTCGATATGGTCCCAAACCAAACCGGTTTGTGGATCGACCAAGTTAGCTTTTTGCCAATCATAAAGCTCCCTTGCCCAAGTCAAATATTTTTCATCTTGTGTCACGCGGTATAGCCTGGTGGCCAAAACGATGGTGGGGCCATTGGACACCGCATTTTTAAGGTTCGGGGTATCTTTCTTCCAAGTAATCCCTCCTCCAAAAACGTCGCTATAGCTCTCTAGAATATCCTCCCAAAGAAACTCCGCCACTTGCAGGTATTCGGCATCGTCTGTTTCATGATAAGCCCGGACACAGGCATTGCCCAGCCAGAGCATGTCATCATTGAAAACATTCGAATAGGTTCCCCCATTCCGATCTCTAATCCCGTGCAGCAATTTTTTCATTTTGTCCAGGTAGGAGCCATCTCCCGTCCTGGAGTAGGCATCCACATACACATGAAGCGCATGGGCATTTGGCCAGTAATTTCCATAGTTCCCGCCCGGATTAAAGTTAAAAACTCCATCTTGGGCAATGTAAAGGGAGTAGAGGCTGTTTTGCATGGAATCCGCTGTTGCCGCATAATCATATTGCACCTCCTCGACTTGATCAAAATCCTTCCGTAGCGGCCCCAAATCATCTTCTATACAAGCGGTAAACATGCCGCTTATGGCCAATAGTGACAGTACTACTTTATATGTCTTCATCATGTTTATTTTTCCTATAATGGTCAATTTCTTTCGTGCTTCTCCTTGCTCTCGTGAAATGAGTGTCAAGGGGTTTCAAATCCAACGTCATTGCGAAGGAGCTACGGCGGAAGGAAGAAATCTTCTCAATCAAAGGAAAGATTGCTTCTCTGCGCTATCGCTGCGATCGCAATGACGGATTTTTCAACCTTATTCCACGCTCACGGAATGAGTGTAATTGGAAACGTCGGCATTGAAAATTATTTGGATATCAGCAGCAGCATTGTCCACCTCTGTGGCAAATTTAAAGCAGTTGTTCCAGCGGTCATTGGTGACGGGCACCATATACCAATAAGCAGGACCTGTAGACTCATTTGGTCGTTGGTTGTCTCCATTGGTGCTTCCGTACCATTCTTCGGTGGAGTTGCCTGCTGCATCCATTACCATAAAGCGGAACTTATAGCGCTCGTCCCTACCCCAGCTCTCTTGCTTAAACTCAATCGGATAGTCTTCCACCATCCAAGTACCGTTTGACGTATAAGGCAAATCCGTAAGGAATTCCCCATTCGGAGCAAACCAAAGCTCCACCGCACCGATTTCGTGGATTTCTGTAGTACCATTGGAAAAATCCACTCGGATTCGGTAAACTTTTTCCTCCCCATCATAGGCTGTTTCTCCATCTGCCCGGAGTTTGTCCCCGTCGATGTAATAGGTGTCCGGCTCTCCAGCATTTCTTTCTGCAAAGAAGTACGATCCAGCTTTCAAGGAAGTGTAGGCTTCAAAGGTATTGGCACTGGTTTTTTTCATCAAAATAGCATTCCCAAGGTCCTCTCCAGCTTCCGTAGCGGTTCCTGTCAGGTACAATTCATCTGGAGCAGGAAAACCAGCAGGCCTTTCCACTTCGATGGTCCTGATGTCCAGAATTTCTTGCACATTGATGCCTTTGGAAGATTGCACGGACCATTGGAGTTTCCCCACTCCTTCCGGCTGGATGCCTGCCATCTCGGCGATTCTGTTCAGCTCCGAAAAGGGCAATGTCAACCTCCGCTGCATTCCCCTTCCATCTGACGGAAGGACAAACAGTGGATCGGAAAAATCTCCATCTTCTTCATCAAACACCACATCATAGAGCACCACACCGTTATCGGCTGCTTTGGCGGCTTCCCATTCAAAAATGGCCGAACTCTGTGCGCCAAGGTTCATGTATGCATTGTTTTCTGGCGAGTAAAGGGTCTTTACCGAAGTCACTTCGGTATGCATTTCTGCATCTTCCTGACAGCCCCAAAAGGCCACCAGCATCATCACCAGCGAAAGGAATTTATAGCTTGTATTTTTCATGGTACGTATTGTTTTCAGGTTATTGTTCAGGTTTATTCCCATCCAGGGTTTTGGGTCAAATTAGGATTCAGGTTACGCTCATCTCGAGGGATAGGCCATAGGTAATGTTTGGCGGGATCAAAGGACCTCAAGTTTACCCGCAGGTAGCCATTGTCCTCGGAAGGTGGCCCAAACTGGGCGCCATGTGCCCAGCCGTTGAGAACATCTTCGGCGATGCGCCATCTACGGATATCAAACACCCGTAAGCCTTCCATGGCCAGTTCTACCCTGCGCTCATTTCGGATTACTTCCCGTAAACCATCCTGCCCCAAATCAGCATCAAAATCCAATGCCGCTGGCGCTTCAAATCCGGCCCGTTCACGAAGCGCTCTGATGGTTTGGTCCCATGTGGCCTGATCCATTTGGTTCAATTCGTTTTTGGCCTCGGCATACATCAGCAACACATCGGCATAGCGCAAAAGCATTAAGTTTAGCCCTGATGCAAAATCCGTATTGCGTGAAGGATCAAAGTACTTCCTGGTATAATAACCCGTCGTCGTAGAGGAAGACCCCGGCACATACTCGTCCGCTGCTGATTCATCAGGATCTGTCCCCGGCTTGATATAGATGGTGTGGGTATCGCCATTGTCTTCCCATTCATATAAGTGATAAACGATGGTCGCTGTCAACCGCGGATCCCTATGATCATACGGATCATTTTCATCGTAACCCGCATTGGAATCTGTAATCGGCAATCCGTTTTCCATCAAATAGCTGTCTACCAGCTCTTGGGTCGGTGCCAAGGCATTTAGCCGTGCTCCTGCCGACAAAGGTGCCATGTCAAAAAACTCGCCCCATGTGCGCAACTGCGGCACATACTGCAGGCTGAGGATATCTTCCTGGCTGTACTGGTTTTCAGGCATAAACAAGCCTTCATACGCAGGGAAAAGACCATAATTGCCATATTCATTTCCCATGATCAATGGCTCGGTAGTGGCGACTACCTCTTGCCATTGGCCTTCATAGAGGTGAACGCGTGCTTTGAGGGCCATGGCCGCTCCACTGGTGATGCGACCTCGTTCTGCTTCCGGCAGTTCCTGCTGGGTAGGCAACACCTCGCTGGCCGCCTCCAACTCACTCAGGATAAACTCCAATACCTGACTTTTGGGTGTTCGTGAGATGGTCTGGGCATCCTCGATGGATATGTCTTGGTCCAATAGAGGCACATCCCCAAACCAGGTCATCAACTGGAAGTGTTGATATGCTCGGATAAAACGGGCCTCCGCTTTCATCCGCTCTCGCTCCCCTTCATCGATATCCTCCACCCGATCGATGTTTTCGAGTAGGATGTTACAGGTTTTGATAGCGCTGTAATTATTGTCCCATTGGCTTTGGAGGCGTCCCAGTGAAGGATCATAGGTACCTGCTGCCAAGGATGCCGCACCGGCATTGTCCCCCCGGCCATTATAGGCATTATCAGAGGCTCCTTCATTATAGAAGAAGCGATTACTGCTAAACATCTGTGAATAAGCCGTATTCAACATGCTTTCCGCTTTGGCGGCAGATGTCCAGTAGGTCAAGTCCGTAAAGGTATTTTCCGGCGCCAGGTCCAAGTCTTTGCATCCCGTCCAAAGCAAGGTGCAGCACGCCGATATCATGATGGTATAGTTCGTGAGTTTTTTCATTTTTAGATGCTTTAAAAGGTGATGTCCAATCCAAAACCATAATAGACCATGGTCGGGTATGCGCGGGCACTGTTGGCTCCTCCATTTCTCATGCTGTTGTCAAATTCCGATAATTCCGGATCCACAAAGTCCACTTTGGAAAGCGTAAAGAGGTTCTGGCCAGACAGGTAAGCCCGGCAATTTTGCATGCCCAGCTTGTCAGCAAGGGACTTTGGCAAGGTATAGCCCACCTGTACATTCTTCAACCGTAAATATGCCGCATCAAACAAATACATGTCCGATCCCCTTCTGAAGTTATTGGTATTGGACTGGCTGCCATTATCCGCCAAGCGGGGAAACCGGGCATCGGGGTTTTGGGGCGTCCAATAGTCGAGCTGGTGCTCGTACATGGTCATGCCGTAGTTATAGTGAAACGGCTCCACCATCTCGCCACGGATCATCATGGTCCTGCTGCCGACCCCTTGGGCGAAGACATTCAGGTCGAAACCCTTCACGCGAACATTATAGGTCAGACCAAAAGTCATCCTTGGAAAGGGATTTCCAAAAACGTATTTATCCTCGTCGTTAATGATTCCATTTCCGTCCACATCCACATAGCGGTTATCACCGGGCTGGACATTGAGTCCTTCTGGCTTGGGGCCGTTTTCTGCTTCAACGATGGTCTGAAAATAACCGTCTCTTTTCAGCCCTACATAGGAATTGAACGGATAACCTTCCTTCAGCAGCACTTGTAGTTCTTCCACGCCGGTAAGCCTTTCCTCTCCCTGAAAATCCAGCACTTTATTTTTGGAATCAGCAAGGTTAAAGGAGAAGGTATGCTCAAATAGTTCTCCCCGATGGCGGTAGGTGGTGGTCACTTCCCAGCCTTTATTGCCCACTTTTCCGTTGTTAAAATCCGGCAAAGAGGTCCCGAAGACACCAGGGACAGCTGGCGGCACCAAAATATCTGAGGTCACCTTATCAAAATAATCCAAACTCAACGTCAGCGCACCGTCCAAAAAGTCCAGGTCTGCACCGATATTGAAAGTGGCGGCTCTTTCCCACTGAATGTTGGGGTTGGCATAATTAAACCCTGTGCCTCCCACCGCGTCATTGTTAAAGCCATAGGCATTCTGGAAGGTGAAGAAGGTGGTTTGGTACTGGTAATTTCCCACATTCTGGTTTCCCAGCACCCCATAAGAAGACCTGATTTTCACCTCGCCAAATCGATCGCGGTAATTGCGCATAAAATCCTCCTCTGAAATCCGATAGCCGATGGAGGCGGATGGGAAAAATCCCCAGCGGATGTCCTCGCGGAATTTGGAAGACCCATCATACCGGAAGCTAAACTCGGCAAAATATTTCTTATCCAAATCATAGGAAACCCGGCCAAAAAGGGAATTTAAGCTGTTTTCTGATGAACTTTGGTTGGAGTTATAAGAATCCGGATTGATAATGGTTTCAGTAATGGGAGTTCCCAATTCTGGATCTGTGAGCCGCTTATAAATCCCAACTCCCCTATCGGTGTGGTTTTCATTGGAAACCCCTACAAGGGCATTTATTTCATGACGGTCGGAAAACACCTTATTATATTGCAGCATCAGCTGGGAGTTAAGGTCCAGGCCTTTCCTATTTTCGTCCCTGGTATTGCGATCACCGCCATAAATCCCTCTTGGATAAAAATCCACTTGGAGGGTCCTCGCATACATATTGTTGGAATACATGTTAAATCCAAACACCCCTCGCATGGTAAGGTCATCGGTCAGCTTCAGTTCACCGCTGAGGTTACCAAAGACATTATCGTCCGTATGCTCCCGAAAACCGCCCTTTTCCAAAATCCCAAGGGGATTGAATTGCTGCAGGATGTCATTGGTCAGGTACCTGCCCAATGAATCTTTCTGTGTGTAATACAGCGGAACCCTGTTGGCATCTGCCATCAAGGTGCCACTGGAAAAGCTGTGGTCCTTGATCAATCTTCTGGTATAGGCTAACCGGGAACTCATCTTGAACCTTCCAAATTCGTTGGTAAGGTTCATGCGGAAATTGTAGCGGGTATAGCCTTTTTCAGGCCCTACAAAGTTGCTGCGTTGGTCGGTATAACCTGCCGATACCAGATAAGTGGAGTTTTCACTGCCTCCGGAAACCGAGAGGTTATGATTTTGCTGCAGGGCATTTTTAAAAATTTCCTTCGCAAACCACTCGGTATCGCCATTTTCCCTTATTTGTCGAATTTCTTCAGGACTAAATACCGCCTCACTCCTGCCTGCATTGAAAGCAGACTCATTGCGGAGCATGGCATTTTGATAGCCGTGAACCGGCTGGGTAAAAAACTGCGGGGTATTGACGCCTACCAAGCCATTGTACGTGACTTTTGGGCGGGTATTTTTCTTGCCTTGCTTGGTTGTGATCAGCACCACCCCGTTGTTGGCACGGGAACCATAAATAGCGGCACTCCCTGCATCCTTCAGCACAGACACACTTTCGATATCTGAAGGATTCAGCAGGTTTATATCCCCCCCAATCACTCCGTCAATCACAATCAATGGACTATTATCGCCCAAGGTGCTGATACCTCTGATATTGAGGTTGATGCCCGCGCCGGGCTCAGAATTTCGCTGCTGCACGATCAAGTTGGCCGAAACACCTTGAAGGGCTTGGCTCATCGTGGCCACAGGGCGTCCTTCGAGCTTTTCTTGGCCCACTTGGTCCACTGCTCCAGTCACACTGAGTTTTTTCTGTGTACCATAACCCACCACTACAACTTCCTCAAGCGAGGAGGTGCTCATGGCCAAGGTGACGTTGATGGAAGACTGGGAACCGACGACGACCTTCTTGGACTCAAAACCAATATAGGAAAACACCAACGTAGCCCCTTCTGGAGCATCAATCGTGTAATTGCCGTCCATATCCGTCACGGTTCCTCTACTGGGTTCCCCTTCCACGACCACCGATGCCCCGGGCAAAGGAGCCCCGGTATCGTCCAGTACTTTGCCCGTGACCTCCACTATCTCCAGCTGAACGGGGCCGACCTTGGATTTGGTAGTTGGGGCAGCCTTAGAAACATGGATCGTGTTATTGATCTGTTTAAACTTTAGCTGGGTCTTGGAAGAAATAGCTTCCAGTACCGAAAGCAGGGATTGCTCTTTGGCTTCGATGCTTACCATCGCTGAATTTCTGACTTGATCCAAGTCATAGGCAAACCTAAATTCCGTTTTTTGTTCGATGACATAGAGCACCTTTTCCACAGGCTCATCCTCTATCGACAAGGTTACGAAAACACTTTCCAGGTCTTTTTGCTGACTTCCGAAAGTGTGCTGATGGGCCAATCCTCCTGTCATACACATCAAGAGGAACAAACAACGCATCAGCAGCTTCCTCCTGAAAACGAGTAGTTGTTGTTTCATTATTTTGGGATTATTTAGTGAATACTATTCGACACCGGGTCGGTTACTTGTTTTATTGCTGATTCTTACTTTTCCATTTTGTATTTCATATGTAAACTTTAAGGAATACTCCATGCCCTTGAGCACGTTTTCCAAGCTTTCGTTTTTAAACTCACCGCTATATTTCCCTGGAAACTCCACCCCTTCTGCCAGTTCAAAATCCACATTGTACCACCTGGCCAAGCGGTCAAAAACATGTTGATAGGATTCTTCCCGAAACTTCAGGATGCGCTCTTTCCAGCCGATCAGCTGGTCATAGTCGTAGGTTCCTTTGGTGAGGGACTGGTCATCTATATCAAAAAATGTCGCTTCATCCGGAAAAATAGTGGCCGAGACGCCATTGTCAGTCCTTACAGCTACCTTTCCTGTCACCACTGCCACATGAAAACCTTTGTCTCCCGGATATGCCCCGATGTCAAAGGAAGTTCCTAGAACCGTGGTATACAGCTGACCGCTCTTTACACGAAAAGGCCTGTCTGGATCCTTTACCACTTCAAAAAAGGCTTGCCCTTCCAATTCCACCGTGCGCGCTCCTTCAAAACTAGAAGGAAACCGGATTTCACTGTCAGAATTTACCGTCACTTGGGAGCCATCCGGAAGCCTAAATACTTTCTTCATTCCCTTGGGGACTTTTTTGACGATCCATTCATCAACCTGCTGCGACTTCCCCTGTTCTGCATCCCCTATTTCGAAATAACTCAATACCAATAGGCCCATGACCAGCACCGCCGCAGCCATTGGCAGCCACCACTTTTTCATACTGTTTGAATGCCTAAAATGACTCCGATCAATTTCCTGATATTGTGCTTGCTTTGCATGATACAGCATCAGGTTGTCCTTGATCCGGCTGAAGTCTTCCGTAGGCATCCGGTGTTGCTCCTTCCATGAAAGGGATTCTGCCAGATCCTTGGCCCTTATTAAGAAGACTTTCTTCTCAGGGTTTTTCTTCAGCCAGTTGTTCCAATAGTCATCCAGCTCGACACTGGAACCGGATATCCACTTTATAAAAAGCGGGTGCTTTAAAAGGTCTGCTTCATCTTTTGGCTCAAAGCTCATGGGGAAATTTGGTTTATTGCCTACATGCTATATACAAAGAGACCGCCCCCTCAGAAGTGACCCCACCATGAAATATATTTTTTAAAAATAAATGCAAGCTTCCTTTCCGATAAGCCAATATTTGCTCCTGGCCAGACTAGTAAAAAACAATTATACCTAATAGTAAACACCTAAAAACACCAAATAAAACACACAAATATCACCATAAAAGCAAAAACCTCCTGCCGATTTATTACAAAAAACGAAATAGATTTTGCATTTTATTTAATTTTAGTTAAATTATAGCTACATTTTTTACCAACTCAAACAATTCATTAATGGATTTAAGCAATTACCAATGCATGGGACTTTACGATGAAATGTTTCAAGAAGATGGCATTTGTAGAGCCCACTATCATCCTTTCGAAAAATTACTGAGAAAAACACACCCCAAGAAACTTAAACAATTACAATTTTCGGCCAACAAGAGCCAGCTGGCCATGGGCATGACCTTTAATGTTTACCATAATGAAGAAGGATTGGAAAAGATCCTCCACTTGGACATTATTCCGAGGATTATCCCAAATTCGGAATGGCTCCAGCTTGAAGCAGGGCTTAAGCAACGCATCAACGCCCTCAACCATTTCATTCAAGACATTTACAACGACCAACACATTCTTAATGATGGTATTGTGCCCCGGGACCTGATCGAAAACAGCAAGGATTTTTTGAAACCTTGCATGGGGCTCACCCCTCCAAAAGGGATCTGGTGCCACATCACGGGAACTGACCTGATCCGGGATAAAAGCGGAGAATATTTTGTATTGGAAGATAATTTAAGGTGCCCCTCAGGAGTTTCCTACATGCTGGAAAGCCGAGAGATTATCAAACGGGCATTTCCGAATATCCTCAACAAAGCCGGTGTGATGCCGGTTTCAAATTACCCTGCCAGGCTTCTTGACATGCTCCAAAACCTGAGTACCAAAGAAAAGCCCGTTGTCGGAGTCCTCACCCCTGGAATTTATAATTCGGCTTACTTCGAACATTCCTATTTGGCCTTGCAAATGGGTGCCGAACTGGTCACTGGAGAAGACTTGATCGTAAAGGATAAAAAAGTGTACATGCAGACCACTCAAGGTTTCGAGCAGATCGATGTAATTTATCGGCGAATAGACGATACTTTTCTGGATCCAGAAGTGTTTAATCCCGATTCCCTCTTGGGCGTACCCGGGCTATTTGAAGCATATAAGGCCGGAAATATCGCGCTGGCCAATGCTCCCGGAACCGGTGTAGCAGATGACAAAGCCGTGTATGCCTATGTGCCGGAGATCATTAAGTATTATTTAAATGAAACCCCTATCCTGAACAATGTCCCCACCTATCTCTGCAGGAAGCCGGAAGATCGCCAATATGTACTTGACCATATCGAGGAGCTGGTGGTCAAGGAAACCAATGCCGCAGGAGGATATGGGATGTTGATCGGTCCGAAATCCACTCCAAAAGAACATGAAAAATTCAGGAATTTAATCAAATCAAACCCCAACAATTACATTGCCCAACCCACTTTGAACCTTTCCACCGTTCCCACGCTGATAGAAGACAGTGTGGAATGCAGGCATGTCGACCTGCGCCCATACGTCCTCTATGGTGAGGAAATTGATGTAGTGCCCGGAGCACTCTCAAGGGTGGCCTTAAAAAAAGGGTCGCTGGTCGTAAACAGCTCCCAAGGGGGCGGAAGCAAGGATACTTGGGTACTTTATTAAAAAAACCACTATGTTAAGTCGCGTTGCAAATTCAATTTATTGGTTGGGAAGATATCTCGAGCGGGCAGAAAACTACGCCCGTTTCATTGACGTAAACTTTAACCTGATGCTAGACCTGCCTCCTGGTCTAAAGGCTCAATGGGAACCGTTAGTGCTCGCTACTGGGGACCAAGCCCTTTACCTGAAAAGCCATCAGGATTTTGACAAACGGTCCGTCATTTATTTTATGACATTGGACCGCTCGAATCCTAACTCTATTCTATCTACGATTACCTACGCCCGTGAAAATGGGCGAATCGTCCGGGAGCACCTCAGCAAAGAAACATGGGAAAAGATCAATGAACTCTACCACATGCTCAACAATGCCTCGGAACGAAAAATATGGGGCAAAAAAGACCCTAGAAGCTTTTTTGAAAACATCAAATATCAAATTCAATTGCTCTACGGATTGGCGGACAGCACGGTAGCCCGAACCGAAGCATGGTACTTCAGGAGTTTGGGCATGTACCTGGAAAGGGGTGACAAAACCAGTAGGATCCTAGATGTGAAATACCACATGCTCCTTCCCTCTCCACAAGAAGTCGGCAGCCCGTTGGATTTTCTCCATTGGACGGCCTTGCTAAAATCCGTATCGGCGTTCAACACGTACAGAAGGCTTTACGGAAACATCGAATCCAGTGGCCTTTTGGAGTTCCTAATGTTCAACAGGCGATTCCCTCGATCCATTTATTTCTGTATCAAAGAAGCTGAAGATTGCCTACACATGATTTCTGACAGCCAAAATTACGATTATAAAAACAGTGCGGAAAAAGAAATTGGAGCTTTGCGCTCAAAACTGGCATTTAGTGATATTTCTGATATCATCAAGGATGGCCTCCACGAGTCGATCGATGAAATTCAACAAAAAATAAATATTATTTCGTCAAAAATTGAGTTAAATTTCTTCCAGATTAAGCACGAACCCTTTACCCAAAACCAATCACAGTAATGACCTTTTGTTTAGGAATAAAGACCAAGCACGGTATTGTCGGGCTTTCCGATACCAGAATCACCTCTGGAAGCGAAACGACCACCTCCAAGAAAGTATATGTGGTCAATAAAAAGAAGCATTCCTTTTTTGTCATGACTTCAGGCCTCCGTTCGGTGAGGGACAAGGCCATTACTTATTTTACGGAGGTTATTGAACAACAGGATGATCAGTTCAACAAACTCTATAAAACGGTCAATGAATTGGGCAACCAAATCAAACGAGTGGCCAAGGAAGACAAAAAGGATTTAGACGAATCCGGATTGGATTTTAACCTCCATGCCATCATCGGGGGACAACTTGAAGAGGATTCCGAGCCCAAGCTGTACTTGCTTTATCCCCAAGGAAACTGGATAGAGATCCGCCGGGGAACGCCCTTTGTGATCATCGGGAATTCGGGTTTTGGGAACCCGGTGCTCCGCCGTTCCATCACCTATGAAGAAACCCTTGATTTTGCCATCAAAAGTGCTTTTTTGGCATTCGATGCCACCCGTATTTCTGCAAATGACGTAGATTTCCCCATCGATACGGTAACGATGGAAAACGGGGCATTTCATATTCACGAAAACCGGTTTGAGCAGAATGAATTGCTGCATATTTCAGATTTCTGGAATAGCAGGTTAAAAAAGGCCGTTTCTGATCTTCCTGCTGACATTTTAAATAGAGCATTACAGGATAGCGAATCACCGATAGATGAATTCTGAAAAACGTCTCCAAATCATTCATAACACCTGCTACAGGTATGCTGGAAAGGTAAAGCTCAGTCCACAAAAGATTTTGCTTTCCCCTTCCAACAGACGCTATTTTCAAGTGCATTCGGTCCATACCAGTTTTTCACCAGCACCCAAAGGGATTAACCAACGGCTGGACATGGAGGGAAATCTATTCCAACAGGTTTGGTTTGACCAGGAAGTGGAAAAATTTGAGATCAACACCCAAATGGAACTGACCGTATTTCCCGTCAACCCTTTTGAATTCATTATCGAGAAAAGCTTCGAAAAACGAAATGAAGCAGGCGAACTGAGCTTTCGTTATGATGAGGAAAAGCAAGCCTACCTTAGGCCTTTCCTAACCCATGACAGCTCGGGAAACATCTGTGACCTTGCTCGCCAATTCATGGGCGAAAGTACCAATGCGGTAGATTTTCTCGTAAAAATCACCGCACATATTCACCATTTGTGCACCCACATCATCCGAGAAGATCCAGGGATATGGTCCCCGCAAAAAACACTCTCGGAAAAGAAAGGGTCTTGTCGTGACCTGGCCTGGCTCCTCATCACCATTCTTCGGGGAGTAGGAATAGCTAGCCGGTTTGTAAGTGGTTATGCTTATAACCCTGACTTGGAAGAAAATCACGAGCTGCACGCTTGGGTAGAGGCTTATTGCCCAGGTGCTGGATGGATCGGATTGGATCCAAGCTTAGGACTACTGACGGATGCTGGCTATATACCACTTGCTGCCAGTTTCCTTCCCCACCTTACGTTACCCGTGGACGGTACCTATACCGGAAACTATTCTTCCCATCTTGAAAGCAGTGTAGAGATAAAAGAACTTTAAAAAGCATCAAGAAATGAATGTTTGTCATGAGACAAGTGTCATCGGCTACTTCACACCAGCTAACAATTACTCAACCTTGTACACTGCGGTCAAAATAGGCTAATGCATAAATCGGGCAAAAGTCAATTAAGTCCCACATAAAAGGAATGAACGCAGATTTGCAATGACTCAAGCTCCTATCTGTATTTATCAGGGCTCATCCTAGGCCAAATAGAGACCACCGGTAGCAAGGAATGAATTTACCCATCGGAATAGACTAGCCCCCGACTTTTCCGCTTGCTCCACTTTTCCCTAGAAATAGTGCATGTACGCTCTTCCCCTTACGTTCCCATTAGCATCAGAAGCAATCGCAGGACCTCTTTGTGTTTGCCCAACATTCCCTGAAGGTTGTCTAATGTCCTATAGAGCAATTTTCGAGCTGATTTCACCTGGGAAAAGCCCATGATATGTGCGATTTCCTTGTAGGACAATCCCTCAAAAAAGTACAGTGCCAAAATTTCCCGCTGTCTCACAGGAAGGCGATCACAGGCTTCTTCCAAGATTTTACGTTGATCCAAGGTGAATTGGGTGCTGATGGAATGGTAATCCGGATCAATCCACAACTGGAAGCCATGGGTCTGCTCAAAATCTCCATCGAGGACTATTCGCTTTCGCTGCTTGAGTAACCGTAACAATCTCCGCCTAAAACTGCTGAAAAGATAATACTTTATGGAAATGGCCAACCCCAATTTATGTTTACTTCTAATGACCTGATAAAAAACGTCTTGGACAGCGTCATTAATGATTTCAGCATCCTTGGTAAACTGCTTTCCATAATGGAAAAGTTTATGGGCATATCGCTCAAAAATGGTGGCCAATGCAGCATCACTCCCCTGCTGAAACTCCAACCAAAGGGTTGATTCTGTAGGTTCATTCGAAAGGGCTGTTGCCGAACCTTGCTTACGAGTAGTCGATTGGGCTCCATTTAACGGTTTAATTTGATCCGAAAAGGTCATTTTGGGTGTCTTGGTTAAGGGTATAACAAAAGATTTAAAATCTATTTTATCCCTGTTTCATGTTACCAATATATATCTTCCGATCCAAGAATCAAAATAACTAAACCATTTTAGCAAACCAATAAACGTAATATCGACAGGTAACTTTTTCTTTTGGTTCCCCATCTATTATTATTGGGAGAATTTACCATCCACTTAAATTATTAACTTTTTCTTAATTGAATTCCTAATCGTCGAGTGGTTCTTAACGCTACTTTTGGAGTAAATAATTTCCCCATGGCAAACAGCAGGTCAAGTGATACCGAACTTTTAGGACTGATGGCATCACGTAACGATCAGAGGGCTTTTAACGTCATCTTTGATCGTTACTGGGACGAATTATACCAGATAGCGCTTGCCAAAGCCAAATGTCCTGATTTGGCCCAGGACTTGGCGCAGGAGGTTTTCATCAACCTCTGGAAGTACCGTAGGACCTCTACCCCATCCCTGAAAATGACTTGCTGATTAACCCTGCATTGGGACAAAATCCAGGCTGGTAAATCAAAAAATAACCAGTAAATTGGTCGCGGAATTGGCGGGTTACCAAGCCGGTCATTTTCGCGGCCATTTATCCATTTACTCATACAATCAAACCTTAATCCAAATCCTAAAAATCTTACGACGTGACCAGAAACCGATTTAAAACCTATTTGATAGCTGCCTGTGCCCTGTTGGGAGCATTTCTCCTGTCCCTGAATGCTCAAGCACAACATGAACAAATGACCGTCGCTACGTTTAACATTCGCTATGACAATCCGGGCGATGCTCCCAATCACTGGGACCACCGTAAGGAAGTGGTGGTCAACTTGATCCAATTCCACGGATTTGACATCTTTGGCATACAGGAAGGACTGCACCATCAAGTGCAATATTTGGACGAACACCTCCCTACATTTGACTATGTTGGTGTAGGCCGGGACAATGGCCAGGAAAAAGGCGAATATTCCGCCATTTTTTACAATAAGGAAAAATTCAACGTGCTCGAAAGCAACACCTTCTGGCTCTCCACAGACACCACCCAGCCCAACAAAGGTTGGGATGCGGCACTCCCTAGAATCTGTACTTGGGCAAAACTGGAGGATAAAGCCAGCGGCCAGCAGTTTTATTTCTTCAATACCCACTTTGACCATGTGGGCACAGAAGCCCGGCAAGAAAGTGGTAAGCTGATCCTCAGCAAAATCAAAGAAGCCGATAAGGCCGGAATACCGGTGATGCTTACCGGCGACTTCAACGTGGACCAGGAAAACCCTGCTTACCTGCTTTTGGAAAATTCATCCGAGCTTAAGGACTGTTATGAAGCCGCTGACTTGCGCTACGCCAATAACGGTACCTTCAATAGCTTTGACAATACCAAAAGCACAGATAGACGAATCGATCATGTTTTTGTCAGTGAATTTCTAAATGTCAAAAAATATGGTATCCTTACCGATACCTACCATAACCTCTACCCTTCGGATCACTTTCCTGTCATGGCGGTAATCGAGTGGAATTATTAAAATTTTCTCTTTTTTAATAACCAAAAAATAATCAGGTCCGAGTCTGCAGACTCGGACCTAAACTTGCAAAAGGCTGCAGACTTTAAATATCACCCCAGTCTGAAGACTGGTAATAGTAATTGTCCAAGTCTCCACTACGTTAAAGACTTGGACGATGGCTACAAAGCAAAATCCACCTGTCGCTTCCTTAAAAGCAACAAATGGATTATGCTCGATACGCTATACTGACTACTCCAAACTCATATTACCTCTCCCAGAAGAATGGTGGCTCGATGCCCAAACTCCTCAAGTAGACATATCCCTGACCACGGTGATGGATTTCATTGTCCACAAAGTACAGCAAGGTAGCATAATTACTGTTCTCATATTGGCCAAAGGCAACTTCCACTTGCTGAAAACGCTCGGAAGTGATGCGCGGCCAGGTCTCGTCGATGACCTTGGTGACCTTGTCCCACAGTTCCAGCAGGCCTGCCTTAGTGCTGGGCATGGACTTGGTATGGTCAAATTCCTCGACTTTTTCCCACTTTCCAGAGGCCAGTCCTTCTACTCCCGGTAAGGCTATATCGATCATCTCCATGACCAACTGGGCAAATGGCCGCATGCCTCCAATGGAATAATCAAACAATTTGTCCTCAGGGAACAACTCAATGGTCCTTCTGGTGAGGTTCCGGTGACCTTGCCAATGTGCCAACATGGCTTCTGTGGAAATAAACAATTCCTGACTGGTTGCAACTGATTCGGTTTTCATAATGGTGTTTCTTTAAAAGGTTTAAGATCAATTTCTATAACAAAGAAAACACCCACCACTGACAGCCCTATGTCAGTAGGTCCTGCTAAAATTGAATTTTTTTTTTAATAGGAAGATGAAATGGCCATAAGGGATTACAAATCGCATCTGCTTTGGGTTTATGATCACTCCAAAAGAACAGTTATGGAAAAGCCATATCGCTGCTCCTCTGGTTCATTTTTTTAAAGTGACCAGAGGCAGAAAAATCACTATTTATATTCCCCAAAAACTGCCGAAGTCATGGTCAAAGAACCTCCGACCACCTTGTCATTAAAGAATGCCGTCGGTTCAGCTTCACTTTTCAACCCTAACGTATACAATAAAGGGATATAATGATCCGGAGTGGGGATGGCCAGTTGTGCAGGTTTTCCGAGTTTATGATAATCCATCAAGGCCCTGTGATCACCCTTTACAATCAACTCCTTAAACTGCTCATTCATCTCAATGGCCCAATCATATCCATATTCAGGTTCATTCAGCTTGTCCCAAGCGACCATACGGAGATTGTGAACCATATTGCCACTGCCAATGATCAATACGCCTTTTTGGCGAAGGTGGTGAAGTTCTTTGGCAAGTTCATAATGGTAAGAGAGCGATTGCCCATAATCGATGCTCAGTTGGAGCACAGGGATATTAGCGGCCGGGTACATATGCCGTACGACTGTCCAAGTTCCATGATCCAGCCCCCATTCATGGTCAAGGGCCACTTGAGCAGTGGAAATGTTTTCGGCCGTCGATTTAGCCAAATCAGGCTGACCTGGCGCAGGATAATTGACCTCAAAAAGCTCCCTTGGAAACCCACCAAAATCGTGGATGGTTCTTGGGAAATCCATGGCGGTAATTCGCGTACCACGGCTTAGCCAATGGGCAGAAACCACCAAAACGGCTGACGGCTTTGGAATCTTTTGACCAAGTTGCTTCCAATAATCCGAAAACACATTGTCCTCTATCCCGTTCATAGGTGATCCATGTCCGATAAATACTACTGGCATCAAGGTATCCTTTTCCTGCAAGTCCCCTGCAAATCGTTTAAATTCATTCAAATTCTTCATCTATATCAGCCTTTCTCTTCTTTCATAACAAAAAGAAGCGTTATTACTTTTTATCAACAAAATCACTAAACTTAAAATTCATGTATATACATTAAAAAACGAGGCTTAAGGTTATTATCACATAAACTTGACCCCAAAGGCTTCCTATGTTACCTTTATAATCACTTCTTACTGACAATTATTTTTACTGCTTTTCATGGACCTACAAGCACATTACCACTCACTTTTCACAAAAGCCCGCCAAGAACTGATCATAAAAGGAAATGAGGTGGATAAAAAAATCAACGATCCAAGTGATAGCAGACGGGGCATTACCCTTTTGGCACGCCCTGACGATCGCTGCAAATCCCATATTGTTGACTTTTTGGAAACCTTACACCAAATCGATCCTTATCAGTACTTTTACCCAAGCACCGACCTGCACATCACGGTGATGTCCATTATTTCCTGCTATCCTGAATTTAAGCTGGAACACATCAATATAGACGATTATGCTGCCATCATTAGGGAAAGCCTATCCCAAATCCCTCCCTTTGAGATCCACTTTAAGGGAGTTACGCTCAGTAAAGCGGGAGTACTTCTGCAAGGATACCCCTCCACGGACGCGTTGGAGCGGTTGAGGGATTCCTTACGCCAGCACTTTAAATCCTCCACCCTCCAGCAGAGCTTGGACAAGCGCTATGCCATCCAAACCGCCCACAGCACCATCATGCGCTACCCACAACCCTTAAAAAACATTTCCGATTTTATCCAGGTATTAGAAAAGAACAGAGCGACTCATTTTGGCACCTTCACCATCAATAACCTAGAGCTGGTGTATAATGACTGGTATCAACGGCAAGAAAACGTAAAGGTTCTCCAACAATTCCCGCTTCGCACAAACCCTTGATCAACAATCACTTAATACAAAATACCCTGATCACGGTATTTCGGATATGCATTAGTCTTCGTACCTTGCTCTCAGTATTGTAAGTGAATAAAAAGAAACTACTACTCCTTTTAACAGTGTTTTGTTTTGCTAAACTCACTTCGCCATGCCCAATTTACGAGCTTTCAGCCTGGTTACGTTTAACCTCTATAATCTCAACCTACCGGGGCATTCCATGTATCGCGATTATGACGGATGGAGCAGCGAACAGTATGAAAATAAAATTGTTTGGACTTCCTATATGCTCCACCTGCTACAGCCGGATATTTTTGGCTTTCAGGAACTTTGGCACGAGGATGCATTGACAGCTGCCTTCGAGCGAGCAGGTCTGTTGGAAGCATACGACATCCTCACTCCTCCCCATCACGATGGCAATAAAATCATCTGTGCCGGAGCGGTCAAAAAAGGGCTGCTAGAAGAAACACCGGAATGGATAGAGACCTTCCCCGAAAAGTTTATTTTGGAAAGTGCGGGGGATGATCCCCAAACCCCTGATATTTCGGTAAAAATCAGCAGCTTTTCCCGACCGGTACTTCATTTTAGGATAAAACCCAGGGAAGACCGCGATGCCGTCTCAGTGTTTGTTGCCCATCTAAAGTCCAAGGCACCCACGGCCATTTACAGAGAAGGGTGGTATAGGGATGAATATGATTATTATAAAAAACATTCTGAAACGCTCGGATATACCCTTTCTACCATTAGGAGATCCGCAGAAGCAGCGGCCCTGCGAATGATCCTCCTGGACAAACTTAAGGATACCGATCAGTCTGTGATCATTCTAGGCGATCTCAATAATTCCCAACTCAGCGATACATTGAACATCATGACGGGCCAACCGCGCTATCTCCATGGACTCTATGCAGGAGGCGGGGATGTGGATCTTTACACGGTGGCTACCCTTCAGGAATACCGGAGTCTCCGAGACGTTTATTATACCCATATCTATCAAAATATCCGGGAATCCCTTGACCATATTTTGGTTTCCCAAGAATTTTATGACAACTCCCGAAAGCGGATTTGGGCCTTTGATGGTATGGAAATTTATAATGACCACTTGGCAGATGAAGACCATAAAAATACCGGTACAAACGACCACGGCATCGTCAAAGCGACTTTTAAATATGCTCCTGCCTAAGTTTGATTGGAGATGTAATTGATTAGTGTCAAAAGGGTTAGGCAATGGTTTTCTTGGTTATGGCAAGAGTCGTGATCATTTATGAAAAATTCTTCTTGTACCCTTTCTTCTTCCACTAAAAACCGCACCAAACCTCCCCGCTATGCCGGGAAGCATGTCCTGCATTTTAAGTACTAAAAAAGCCCTCCCAGAAATACATCCGGGAAGGCCTCTCATCAGTTAATTTTCAATTGTTTATTCTTCGCCATGTGGTTTGCCAATCGAGGCAAGGATACCTCCGTCTACGTATACAATTTGTCCATTAACGAAGTTACTGGCTTGGCTGGCCAAGAAGACCATCGTACCCTGCAAGTCCTCTGGGTCTCCCCATCTGCCTGCAGGCGTTCTGTTGATGATAAAGTCATTGAACGGATGGCCGTCCACACGGATGGGAGCGGTTTGCTCCGTGGCAAAGTAGCCCGGACCAATGCCGTTTACCTGGATATTGTATTTTGCCCATTCCGTGGCCAAGTTTCTGGTCAGCATTTTCAGGCCACCTTTGGCCGCTGCGTATCCAGAAACGGTATTACGACCGAGTTCACTCATCATGGAACAGATATTGATGATCTTGCCACCACCTTTTTCCTTCATGCCTTTGGCTACGCGCTTGGACATCAAGAAAGGGGAAACAAGGTCCATATTCACTACCTTGGCAAAATCTGCCACTTCCATTTCCATGGCAGGAGTTCGCTGGATCATGCCGGCGTTATTGACCAGAATATCCACCGTGCCGAATTTGCCTTCTATTTCAGATAGCTTCTCATCGACTTCCTTTTCATTGGTGACATCAAAAAGATAACCGTGTGCTTCGATGCCATCGGCAGCATATTCTTCCAATGCTTTCTCCATCTTGGCCGGAGTATGTCCATTTACAATCAGGGTGGCGCCGCTTTTGGCAAGGGCCTTCGCCATGGCCATTCCTAGGCCATGAGTGGCGCCCGTCACTAGCGCTACTTTTCCTGATAGATCAAATAATTCCTTCATGTTTGCTTATTGGTTAATAGTTATTTGGATAGGGTGTTATTTGCTAAAACGTCCACTGCTATCAGCATTGTCAAGCGGCCTTAGGGACTGTCGCACTCCGTCCCCTTACTTCATATCGGTTACAGCCACTTTGTCCATATCGCCATAATCAAGGTTTTCGCCCGCCATACCCCAGATAAAGGTATAGTTTGAAGTACCTGAACCTGCGTGGATAGACCAAGCTGGAGATAGCACTGCCTCATGGTTCTTCATCCAGATATGACGTGTTTCATGCGGCTGTCCCATATAGTGGCACACAGCTGCTGTTTCGGCAAGATCAAAATAGAAATAGGCCTCCATACGTCTGTCATGCGTATGTGCCGGCATGGTATTCCATACACTTCCTGGCTTAAGTTGGGTCATGCCCATCTGCAACTGGCAGGATTTTACGACACTGTTTACGATCAGCTTGTTGATCACGCGATGATTGGACTCTTCCATGGATCCGAGTTCTACTTTTTCGGCATCTTCCAGTCCTACCTTTTTGGTGGGATATGAAGTGTGCGCTGGCGCAGAATTGAAGTACAAGAATGCCTGGCCTTCTGAGGATGGATTAAAAATCACCTCTTTTACACCACGTCCCACATAAAGCGCTTCCCGCGTATTTAATTTATGATCGGTACCATCTACGGTAATCAAGGTAGGGGCACCTACATTGATCACACCTAGCTCACGACGCTCCAAGAAGTAGTCGGCTTTTAGCTGATCTACGGTTTCCAGCTCCAAGGCTTTGTTTACAGGTGCAATTCCGCCAACAATATAGCGGTCAAACATGGAATAAACGCCGGTGATCTTATCGTCCTGAAAGATATTCTCAAGTAAAAAATGATCCCTTAGCTTTTGGGTGTCATAGCTCTTGACATCATCAGGATGTGCTCCGTATCTGGTTACGATGTTCGTATGCATGTTAATTGTTTATTTATATAATTAGAAAATAATTTTTTCACTTTTATGTAGCTTGTGCAATCGATTACCCAAGTGACCAAAACAATCTTTTTCATTTTCCTATATCCCTTTTCAGCTTATCCGCAAAAAGAATAGAGAAACAAGCAATAATGCAATTGTCCAGCATGGGCCTGCTATTTTTGCGTCTCTGGAAAACAAAACTAACATATTTCGCGAGAAAAGAAACCCACACAGTCTGGTCAAGGCTTGGCATATTTCCGAAATTAATGCCGTTTGATTTGACAATTTTAATGGTATTCCCCGGAAAATGCATTAGCCTATTATGGTAATAACTGGGAGCGTTATAAATCTGGAACAGCTTAATTGGGTCAGAGACTCAAAACTTGCAAGTGCTGGGGCAGAGACCCAGCACAACCCAGAGATCGGCACAAACCAGTATTTGTAAAGTGATACATGGCTCTTGGCTCTTATCTCTCCTTTATATACCATCCATCACTTTACACTTACTTCCAATGGTTTTTCCAGGCCTTTTGCAAAATCCTCCAAATAGGCATCCCATTCAGCAGCATTGGCAAATTGGCCACTTTTCTTCCAGCCAAATCCAGCATAATAACTGACTTTCCCTTCGGCAGGTTTGGCCATCACCAACAATTGGCTACCATCTCGGTAGTCCACTCGATGGTCTTTGGAAGCGGTTACCTTAGCAGGATCGACTACCACACCCAAGCCAAGTTCACTGTTGTCCATGGGCTCCCAGTAACGGTAAATGCCCGCTTCATCATTGATGGAGACTTCCCCTTCTTTTTGGTGTAAGGTAATGCCAATGGTGACATTGGGTACCGGTGCATCACTTTTCACCGTCGATTCAAAATGGGTTAAGTTACTGCCCAAGTCCAAACTGATGCGCTTGGTTTCGGAAACCATTTTTCCATTTACCTCCCAAGGAGCATAGGTCAGCTCAAAAATAGTCCTGATCGGCCCCACAGCAATGCGCTTGTAGTCCACGAAGTTCCGTGAAGTATAAAGGGAGTCATTTTCCCAAATGCCGATCCCGCCAATACCACGGCTGGACCCTACATGATAGGGATCATACCCCTCTCCTGTGTCTACGTGGTAGGCGCCGACGTTCTCTTCGTTTTCTTTGTACCATTTATCGATTATCGGATAGTCCACACGCTTTAGCCAGCAGTCCATACCACTCGAAAGAGTTCCTCCCGGTTCGTTCTGCTCTATCCTGCGCTGAGCATCAGGTCCATAAGTACGAAAGGCTACCCGATCATTTTCCCAAGTATAATCGTCCGTCCGCTCAGGCACAAATCGAGAAAAGGTCTGCTGCTTGGAGCTAGGTTGCACCTCCCCTTCCTTCAAGGGACGAACAGTATACTGGCCTGATGCTCCTGCTTCCAAATCCACTTGAAACAACCACTGGTCCATGGTTTGGTCTCCGTCGAGATCCACCCACTGATTCAGCAGGGTACCGCCTTCGCTATCGGTAACTACGAGTTTTTCGGTACCGTATTTTTCGATCAACGATTGCAGTTTTTTTACTGGGATTTCCACGGTAGCAGCACTTTTGGCCACCGCAGCGGGATTTTTCACTTCTATGGTGACCGTATCCTTATTTTCTTGGCAGCTCCCCAACATAACTGCTGCTCCAATTAAGAACGTGCCGACTTTTAGACCTGGGAACTTGTCCCCAAAGTGTTTGGTATACTTCATGAAATTTCGATTACTAATAAATACTAAAAAACGGTTTGTCCTCCTAAGTTAAGCTTGGTTCGGGGGCAAGTGCAAGCAATGGAGAAAATATATGCAATATCCGCTAAAATTAGTTTCTATCCTGACAAAAATAGGCATGGACCCCATGGTGAGCCTTTACAGTAAAAGGACAGCGCTTAAACCATGCGCTGTCCTTTCTTTGTTCAAGAACACAACCTTATTCCTTTCGCATTCGATATTTCCAGCTGGCTCCGCTGATATCTGTGATTTTCAAAGTGTATGATCCCCTTTCTATCCCTTCCAAAGCCGGTGCTCGAAGGGCAATGGTTGCCTTGGCTCCAAGGGGCACCACCAAACTGTGCTTGCCTGGTTTTACCTTTGCCACATAGTGATTCGTGATGGCGGAGGGATCCATGTTGGACATAGCTTTATTGGACAAGGCGTAGATTTCTTTTCCGGTGTCATTTTTTATCTCCATGCCAATGATCCAAGCACCGTAAACATCCACACCTTCAGTTCTGAAAACATCAAATTCAAGCCCTTTCTGGGTAAACTTTCCTGCTGAAATTTCCAGTTTTGGCTTCACTGACTTGTTATGCAATGGCCCCCATAAACCTCCATGGAAAACTTGATTGGTCATCAGGGTAATGCCCAATATGGCCAGCGAACCAGCAAGCACCAATTTAGGGTAATGACCTGCCTTTACGGGCAATTCCCCAGAGGCTACCCACGGGAACCATCGTTTTCTCGTAAATGGCAGTTGCTGCTGAAGCACGTAATGGTCCATGGAATACTTCCCACTTCCGGTCAAAAAAAGCACAAATCCGGCCGCAATGCCCAGGACTCCAATTTGCCATTCGTCCAAGCAAGTGGTGCCTATCCATCCTGATCCGAGCAATATCCCCATGGCCAAACCAAAGACCCCTACACTCATCAAACGGGTAAAAGCCCCCATCATGATCATGAAGCCCACGATCCCTTCCACTATCGTAAAGGTCACCATTGCCCACCAGAGTAGATCGGGATGGGTTACCAAATACTGAATGATCGGCTTGATGCCAAGGGCATGGGGCAAAAAATGATTGAACTTCTCTCCAATGTATCCGCTGATTTCCGGATCAAGTTTATCGGCTAAAATAGTCCTCCGGTAAAGGGCTGAAAAGTAAGTCCAACCCACCACCAATCTTAGTGCCAGCGACATCAGGCCAGCATCATGTTTTATGTTCGTTTTTAGCATAATGGTCTTTTTTAAAGGGTAATGGTGTAAAATCCTCTTTTTTGCAATTGGAATCCATAAAGGATTCCATTTTCGGTGACACTGATTCCAAGTGGCAGTTCATCGGGATTTATATCAAACTTCTGCAATGAAAAGCCACAAGCCAATAAGGTTACCTTGTATTTTTTCGCCTTGCTCAGAATGGGGCTTAAGGCTTTCTCGTCCAAAAGATCTTTTACGGCTTTGCCGCAAATAACCACGTGAAATTCCCCAAACTGCTCTCCGTCTGACGCGGCCAATGTTTTAGCCGTTAGCAAAATGGGTTGCAGTTGTTTAATATTTCTGGTCAGCACAAAGTAATTTGACTTTTCTTTAAAGTGATTTTGTGCCTCCACTTGGCCGGCCAGCATTAGAGATACCATGGCCAAAAGGGCAATTTTAAGTTTCATTTTCATAGTTTTTTTGAATGCCCCAGATACAATTGCATCAGGGTGTTTAAAAATGGCTTAGATCAAAACCCACTGGTCATCAAAACCTTTTGAGAAAACCGTATAGATGCTCGAGTCATGGCTAAAAGAGTGCTTTTGACCTGAACCCAACGGTTTAATGCCCTTCTATAACATGAAGGGTCGATAAATGGGAAGTGGGAAAAACAGAAAATGCCACATCAACTCCTGGAATGGAAGTGATACATTTCCCGAAAGGCTTAGATGACTAAAAAATGCCTTAGAGGTGGAGCCTCAGGTTTTGGTACAAAATGTAAAAGGGAACCGTCAATACAGCCCCAAAATTATGTGGTGAATATATGGAAGACTGTTGCTGCCCGTTCCACGTCATCATTGGCAATGCCGCCGTCACAGGCAATACAGGTGTGTATTCAAAGGCTACCTCCACCCCTTCATGTACCGTAAGATGCTCTTGAGCAGCATGACAGGAAGGGGAAGGCTGAACAGTTTTGCTCTTGTTGAGCACCTGGGTCTGTGGAGTGCCTATCGCCTGCTGAAGGGCATTTCTAACATTACAAGGGGAGCACAGCAAAAGCACCACCAACGTCAATATGGTGATTGGATGCCCCTGCCGATTGCTTCGCTCTTTTTCCACGTCATTTGTCATTTATAATCTCCCAACGGCAGGAAGCAAAAAAAGTTTACTTCATCCCTAATCAGCCATATTAAATGACCAACGGGAGTTTCATTCCTTGACCATCTGTGAACCGATAAACGGTATTTTTGGAGCCAGAAAGTATCCCGTCAAGCTCGCAAACAATATGGGAATAAAGTGGCCAAAACCAGTCAAAGTAGCCAGCAAAATGGTGGTGCTCATAGGCGTACGGGTAACACACGCGTTGATGGCCGCCATACAGCTTACAATTGCCAAGGTCAAGTTGATGCTCGGAAACAATTGGTAAATAATAAGGCCCATCGTAGCCCCGACAAAAAACAAGGGAATGATAAATCCCCCTCTCCAGCCCGAAGTCACGGTGATCACGATGGCAATGATCTTGAAGGCCAAAATCCCGAACAATAAGGCCAACGAAAAATCACTTGACAACAGTTCATTTATTTCATGATGGCCAAAATACCGTGTAATCGGAAAATAAAATGCAATAACGCCAAGCAAAAAACCTCCCATCAACGTCTTGATATAAATCGGGATCGGTTTCCTTTCGAAAGCGGATTTAAGAAACTTTGTACAAAAAATAAACAGCCACCCTACCGCTGCCCCGATGATGGCAAACAGTACGGCAAATCCAAAATCAAATACCCCGGAATATTCATATGCTGACAAATCCCATGTCGGCCCCAGGCCCAAATGAACGATCAGGGCAAACACCAAATAGCTAAAGCAGCTTGCCACAAATGCCGGAATAATGGCTTTGTAATATTCGACAGCATGCTTATGATGGAGTATTTCCAATGAAAACAAGCTTCCTCCCAAAGGAGCCCCAAACAATGCCGTAAAACCAGAAGCCATTCCAGCAATGCTCAGCGACCTTAACTCTTCACCCTTCAAGCGCAGCATCTTGCCCAACCAAGTCCCCGTGGAACCGGTCACTTGCACCAGCGGAGCCTCTGGTCCAAGGCTGCCACCCGATGCCACACACAGCAAGGAAGAAAGCACCATCGAGGGGTTGTTTTTAGGATCAAGCTTGCCTTTGTTAAACCGAATGTTGTTCACGATCAGGTGGATCTCTCCAGGGTCACCGATAAAATGAATGACCAAACCGGCCAGTAAGCCACAGATGGCCATCAAAGGAATGACCTGCCAGCCAGTAAAATAGGCCAACTTGTGCATCAGAAATTCAAGCCCAATCCAATATCCTCCCGCTATAATTCCACCTATCAGCCCCAGAAAGGCCCAAAGTAAAAATGTCCGGCTAAATACAAACGGGTTGAAGCGGGCGGGTTGGTCCAAAATATCCAAATACCTTACCAGCTTCCTTTTTTGCTTTAATTTCATCTTGGCAACCCTATTTCCTTTGTTTTCTAATTATACCCAAAGCCAAAATTAAGAAAAAGCCTCCCCCTACTAAAAAATATTCCAAATTTTTTCATCTGTTTATAAAATCAAAAGAAGAACATATAGGAAGAAGGACATTCCGTTTTCGATAGGTGTGGTTATTTTTATCGCGGGTTCAATGCCGTTTTGTTAAGGGGGACGAAAATTTGTTATTTGACATAGCCACCAAGTCTCAAAGGTACTAAGTTTTTCCGGAAAAGTTAAACCCTCATTATGCATTAGCCTATCTACACCACGGTGCACAAGTACAGAAACCTGAAACTACTTCAAAATCAGTCGATTAACTGCTGTTTTCGATTCTAACTAGCGGCAGACAGGTTCACCATCCGCGGCGGATGATTCTATCTCCAAACAGCCTGATTTTCTTGCAGTTTCAGCTCTCATAACGATTCCTAATGCAAAAAGCGGGTTAAATTAATATAATCCAAGCGAAACACCCCAAGCCCTGAAAGGGCATCATCATCATAGCCATGGGCATCGTCCATGGTAAACGCCACATTGCTAAACCATTGGTTTTAGCCGGAGATATTTTCCTACCTCCCACAAATTTCCGCTAAAACCCATTTCCAATCCTAGGGTTAAATATACGGATCAAGCAACATTCTGTGGGGAAAGGTTATTTTAATCCTGAATGGACAAAGGTCTTCCGCAGCCACAAGTACCACGGATTTACCTTTTCAAAAGCCTAAATCTGTGTTCATACCTTTTATCCCTATACTCAGGGCAAACACATTTAAAGAAATCATCCCCATTTTGGTTTCTAAGCCTGATGGTGTCCTCAAGCCTGGTTTTTATCCCAAAACACCACCAGAAGCCAAAGGCTGAAAGCCTTACTGACCTTAGCCCAAGGCAATGCCTTGGGGTATTTCCCAGTCCCATTGCCTCCAACAGGTTGAAAGCCCAGCTCACCTTTTTTGCCGCAACGTCCCAATTTAAGCATATCATTTTTTTACTGCACTTACAGGGTGCAAATGGTCATTACCCGTTTATTTGTCCCTATGTGTTGCATTGGGCTTATATGAGTTCCCTTACAGGAGATAATTTCCCTTATACTGCAATTAGCACATACTTGGACACGGCAAATTCGAGAATGGCCGTAAACTGGATTTTCTAAATGCGTTTGCCTTATCCCGATTAAGGCATATTTCGAAGTTATTCACATCTACTAAAATCAAGGTCCTGAAAGTCAAAACTAAAGTCGATATCAGGTGAGATTCCTTCCATGCTGATTTTTTGGCCAATCCCCTTTTCATCCAATATAAAGTGAACGAACGCATCTGCATTCATGTCTTGGTATTCCCATTTTACAGCAAAGGTACTGCCCTTATAGTACTGCAGCTCCCCATTGAGTTTTGGGGCTCTGTAGGATTTGATCCACAAAAGTTCTCCTTTCTCAAATACGGCTACCTTTCCAAACCAAGGGTCTTCATAAATCCCTAAAAAGTTTTTAGGATCTGGTCGGTCTGTGGCAGAAATGGCCACTGTTTTCCACACGTTTTGGGAGACACTATCCGTTTTCTGTTGGGTTCCTTTCATTCCTTCTGCCATTTTAGCTACCCAATGCTGGTCGGGCACACCAAGATAACTGTCCAAAATAGCAAAGGAAATAGGTTCGACGCTCCAACCGCGATTGGCCAAAACCACAATGCCCAAATCCATATCGGGAACCAACATGATCTGTGTGCTGATGCCCGGCAAGCCTCCACTGTGATAGGCCACAAAGTGGCCTTGGACATCAGTGAGCACCCAACCTAGTCCATAGCCGCTGAAATTCACAAAGTACGGCTCAGTGGGATGGGACACAAAGGAGATGTACGGTTTCCACATTTCCCTTTGTCGCTCTTCGCTAAAAAGTTCCTTTTCCAGATCATTGCCATATTTGCCCCGGTTCAAATGCACCAGCATCCATTTGCAAAAATCGTCCACATTCGAAAAAATCCCACTGGCAGCACCATTGCCGGTTCGTTTGAAATTTTCGATGGGCTCCAAAACAGCATCATCCTTTTCTACATGGGGAGATGCCAAATTGCCTTTGTCCGTAATCAGGGAAATTTCCGAAAAGGAATTGTCCATCTCCAGTGGAACTAAAATATTGTCCCTGACAAATACCTTCCACGACTGGCCAGTCACCCTTTTGATCAGCTCCCCTGCCACGATATACAGCAAATTGTCATAATCATACTGGGTCCTGAACGCTGACACAGGCTCAAAGTGCTGAAAACTGGCCAAAATATCATCAATGGTGAAATCATTATCATCCGGTTTGAACATCAGGTCACCTACTCCCAGTCCCAGCCCACTCCGGTGGGTCAGCAGATCTTCAATGATAAAATTGTCTAGGACATAGCTATTGTACATGGTAAATTCGGGGATATAATCGATGACTCGGTCCTTCCAGGAAATCTCTCCCCGATCGACCAAAATGGCCAGGGCTGTAGTGGTAAATGCTTTGGAAACAGATGCCAAGGTAAATTGGGTATGTCGGTCCACCCTCTTCCCTGAAGCCAACGAACTGACACCATAACCTTTTACATGAACCACTTCGCCGTCTTTTACTACCCCCACCGCAATACCAGGAAAATCAAGCCTTGTCCTGGCATCGTCCACAAGGTGGTCGATGTGGTCAGAGGTCATTTGTGAATAACCTGCTGTAAGTTTTATCCAGCCAACAACAATAACAGTGTACGTAAAATCATCTTTCTATTCATTTTTCGCCTTATTTTCAATAGTTTATATTGATTTTATAGCTAAAGATAATATTTTTCCCTTCTTACCCCCGTCCACGCCGCCTTCCATAACAAAATCAATGAATATCTGTGAAATCTGCCCATTTTCCCCTATTTTCTCCATTGATTGCATAAACCTATTAAAACCTAAACCATGATAACCAACAACACCATCAATCGCCGCCACTTTATCAAAGGTGCTGGAGCTTCTCTTGCCCTTGCTTCGTTAGGAGCCTTTAATATTAGTCTTGCAAATACTGATAAAACCTACCGTGTAGCCCTTATCGGAACAGGTTGGTATGGCAAAAGCGACCTGTTTAAACTGATCCAAGTGGCTCCAGTGGAAGTGGTGGCCCTCTGTGATGTGGACCGCATTCGCCTCAGGGAGGCGGGTGAACTGGTTCGTCAGCGGCAGCTTTCCGGCAAAACCCCTAAGCTCTACAGCAATTACCAGCAACTGCTTGATGAAAATAAATTGGACATCGTCCTGATCGGCTCACCTGATCATTGGCATGCCTTGCAGGCCATCGCTGCCATCGAAGCGGGTGCACACCTTTACCTCCAAAAACCCATCAGTGTGGACGTACTCGAAGGAGAAGCCATCCTCGCCGCTGCACGCAAACACCATCGAACCGTCCAAGTAGGCACGCAGCGTAAAAGTACCCCGCACCTCATTGAGGCCAAAAAGGAAATTGTGGACAAAGGCCTGCTCGGAAAGATTTCCCACGTGGAAATGTGTTGCTATTACCACATGCGCGCCAATGGTAATCCCCCCACCCAGCCGGTTCCGGATTATCTGGATTATGAAAACTGGACTGGCCCTGCCCCACTTCGTCCTTACGATAAGCTCCCGCACGGCAGTTGGTGGCGAACCTTTATGGCATATGGTAATGGAATCATGGGCGATATGTGTGTACACATGCTGGACACTGTAAGGTGGATGCTGGACCTCGGGTGGCCCAAAAAAGTCTCTTCCACCGGGGGCATTTACGTACAGAAAGACGGTAAATCGACCATCGCGGACACCCAAACGGCCATCTTCGAATATGCTGAACTCAACTGTGTCTGGCAGCACCGTACTTGGGGAAATCCAGATGATCCTGAATACCCTTGGGCGTTTATCCTCCATGGCGAAAAAGGCACCCTCAAAGGCAGTGTGATGCAATATGACTTTATTCCACATGATGAGGGATCCCCGATTCATGGTGATGTGGTCTACGAAAAGGAAAAGTATCCTGAAGACCTCAACGAAGAGCAAATAGAATTGCATGCTGCTCCCGCTACCCGAAACCATTTCAAAAACTTTCTACAAGCAATTGAAAACAATTCCAAGCCGATTGCCGATATTGAAGAAGGCCATATTTCTTCGGCTTCATGCATCCTGGCCAATCTTTCTATGGAATTGGGCAGGCCGGTTTCCTATGATCCGATCAAAAAAATCATCAAAAATGACCCAGAAGCCACTTCCCTACTGAAACGGAATTACCGGGACGGATGGACGCATCCCTGGAAAGGATAAGCCTAGGAAATTTGTGGAGATAATATAGGGCAAAAGCTTTAAAAAAAATGTTCCTATTTGCATTTATATCTGCCGTTCCTACGGAACTCACCCTTTGTGTATAATCATTTTTGGTGCAGGTAGTCACCTGCACCTTCTATATGACCCTCCGCCAAAGGCTGATTAGGCAAGATGCTCAGTTACCAGCGCATATCCAGGGTTTAACCTCAACCAAACCAACCACAATACATGAGCAGATAGCTGGGACGGCTTGTACGATCCAAATCAACTAATCATTCTTTCAGCCTATTCCGCCATTCGGCACAATAGGCTACTGCAGTTTCCAATGTACAAATCGTGGCAAAGTGCCAGCGGCACGGTAAATTATGTAACCTGCGGATTCATCCGCAGGAACTTAAGCGCTCCTCAACTTCCCGAAGGAGTGCCAGCGGCACGGATGATAGCTCATCTACACGAAATTATTATTAAATGCGTTTGCCACATTTGACAAACCATCAGGGAAATCGCTTTTAGCCCCTTGAAGTTCTTTAATTCAGGCTGACATCTCTTTATTAACAGTTTAAAAGTGTTTGCCCTGGGGGAACTACCAATTTTCATTATGGTATAAAATGCCCCAACTTTTCGGCTTGATCCGAAACATCGTTTGACCTGTTTTATCGAAAAAAAAGGCGTCCCCAAAACGCCTTTTCTAGTTGGTGCCCAATCTGGCCTGTCTCCAAAGCTAGTTTACCTTGCTGAGCCAGATCAGGACTTATTGTCTTATGGATTTCCAAATCCTTAATATTTCAACGACAACTTATGCTCACTAGTATCAGTATTTGGTAAAAATAACCTATCAGACCCACTCACTTTATACGTTCCTCCATGATGGAGGGAGGCGGGGTGAAACTGTTCACATGTTTCTGATAGATTTCCGTAAGTGAGGCTACTATTGCCGGAAATTCTTCGTTTACATTATATTGCTCTGAAGGATCCTCTTCCAAGTTATAAAGTAATGGAATTTCATGGTCCTGAGCCTTTTCACGACTGTAGGAGGGCTTGGTTGTAAAATGAGCCTTCCAAGGTCCCTTTCGGACAGCATGAAGCTTATTGCGGTGATAATAAAACATTATTTCACGTACTTCATCTGTTTCGTTCCTCAAAATAGGCAAAATATTATCCCCATCCAACGTTTTATCCTGAGGCATATTCAGCCCGGCCATGGTCAAAAAAGTAGGATATAGGTCCATGGATGCCACCAAAGCGGTACTGATCTGATTGGGCTTTATGGTGCCCGGCCACCAGGCAATTGCCGGCACGCGCATTCCCCCTTCATAGGTAGAAGCCTTGCCTTCAAAGAGCAACCCTGCTGATCCTCCCTTTTCCTTTTGAGAAAGCCATGGGCCGTTATCACTGGTAAAAATCACCAAAGTGTTTTCTGCAAGGTCCAAGGCCTTTAACTTTTCCAATATTCTTCCCACACTCCAATCGAGTTCCGATACCACATCCCCATAAATTCCACGCTTGCTCTTTCCTTCAAAATCCGACGAAGCGTACAAAGGCACATGGGGGAAATTATTGGGGTAGTACAGGAAAAAAGGCCTTTCCTGGTTTTCTTCTATAAACCTGATCGCCTCCTTAGTATACCGTTTGGTCAGCTGACGTTGGTCGATGTCAAGGTCAATGACCTCTTCGTTACGGTATAGCGGCAATGGCGGTACATGGTTGTGAGGATTGGGCCGCATATCATTGGAATAGGGAATCCCAAAATAGAAGTCAAAACCGTGAGTGGTCGGAAGATATTCCGGCAAGTGGCCGAGGTGCCATTTGCCCACAATGCCCGTCCTGTATCCGGCCGCTTTTAAGGCAGAAGCCATGGTTGCCTCCGTGTGGGGCAGGCCTTTGGAAGAATCCGGGAAAAGAACGCCCCGCTCCTCCCCCGCCATGCCATAGCGAATGGGCAACCTGCCGGTAAGCAGTGCTGCACGACTGGGCGTACACACATCCGCTCCTACATAAAACTGCGTGAAGCGCATCCCTTCTTTGGCCATCCGGTCGAGATATGGGGTCTGGATGGTGGGATGGCCATAGCAACCCAAATCGCCATACCCCAGATCATCGGCAAAAATCACAATGATGTTGGGCGGTCTTTTGGGTGTCTGGGCAACTAAAACGGAGCATTGCAGAAGCAGGCCCAAACAAAGCAGTGGGCGCCAAAATGATGCGTTCATAAGCGGTTTGTATTTTAATAACACCTCAAAAGATACAAAAACTTATTCCAAATATGACTAGAAGTTCCCAAAGACAGCGGTCAAAGGCCACCCGCTAGCGCCGCGTTCAGGCAAGCCCAACATCTACTTCCCTTGCACGCCTTATGGGAAGATTTCATTTTTAAAACGCCCACGGATCTTCCTTCGGATAGATCATTCCTTGGTCCCAAAGTACTTTATAAACCGCTTGCTTTTGGGCAATATCCCCTTCCAAAAATGCCTGAACAAACCTGACAAAGGCAGGATAATGCCGATAATGTGGTAAACCATGGCCATCATTAAACAGAAAAAAATCTCCGTCCCGATAATGTGCCGCCAACACCTGATCCACCCTTTGGTCCGTCAAACTGTCCTGCACACCTGAAAAAACCACCGATTTTCCCTCAAACGTAGCCACCTGATCGTAATGAATGCCTTTTACCTGAAATGGACGTTGTGAATACGCCTTCATTACCGGGAGGGCCTTTTCTCCCATCCATCCGGTATTTTTGGGCGGGTACTCACTTTCTTTTCCGATAGGCTGCAAGGCAAATAAATGCTCAAAACACCGGATGGCCACCGCCACTGCTGTGGCTTTTCCGCCTGCCGCTGCCTTCATGTTGGAAAAGATGCTTTCAGGGGCTTTTTTAGGGGTTATCCCCATGGAATGCTGTAATTCCAGCAACAGCGGATCGATGCTAATGGCTCCATCCACCCGTTTAGGATATCTGGCGACATATCGGTGCAACAACTCAGCGGAAGATGAAACCCCAAACAAGGTGACTTTTTGGCCATTGGCCACCGCATCCCTCACCGCTTCCAGGTCATTTACCAGTTGGTCGGCTTCAAACACGCGGTAAGCCATGGACCAGTCGATACGGTCCTTTTGCCATAGCTTTTCGCCAAAGCCAAACTGCTCCGCCCTCCCCATTACCCTGACGACGTTGAATTTGAGTCGAAGGGGAGCTGGCCACGCATCATCTGCTGTAATTGAGGTAATGGCATCAGAAACCACCAAAACAGTCGGTTTGGAGGAATCATAGGGAGCGCCGTACGCATAGTAAATTCTGCCCCATCCCCATTCCGGTTTCCCATATACATACGGTACCTCAATCGCGTGGAACCCTTTAGGCCCACTCAAGGCCAAGCCAATCATCCAAAAAATCATCGAAAACTTCATATCTCAAATAAATGGATTTTTTCCAAAAAGCTGCTGCACAGCATCTTAAAATTCGTTAACACCATATCTTCCACCATTGCCCTTGGCCATCACCTGGAATTTCTCTCCTGATTTTATAACTTTGCTTTTCACCTATCAATCCCCAAACTATGGATCTTGCCTTTTTTAAAAAGAGTCTTTCCCAACCCCAACCACCTGCTGGCATCAGCATCATGCTGGAGGCGCTTTGGTACGACGGAAAAGGAAATTGGGAGCATGCACACGACCTTGTGAATGACTTGGGTGGCCAAGATGCCGCCTACGTCCATGCCTACCTCCACCGAAAGGAAGGAGATGAATGGAATGCCGCATATTGGTACCGTAATGCCGGAAAAACCAAACCCTCTTGTAGCTTAGAAGAAGAATGGGAAAACATCGTCAATTTTTTCCTTTGAAGGCATTACTTTTTAGACAAGAAAACGTATCCATTTAGTAGTACTTATGACGTATGCTTTGAGCATGTCTTGACAAAGGAAAATGCTGATAAAAAGCATGGTGATTATCACAAAAACAGCCATTACCATATACATTTTTCATGTGATATTTACTTGTATCATTCTAATACAAACACATTATCACCAATAAAAATAAATTAATACCTGTTTTAGTTATTTTTCACCTTAAACCAACCTGGACTGACATTTATCAGTCTTCAACCTGACCTCCGTCACCCCTAATCGTCGTCGCATTCAATAGCTTTGTGTCATTAATCGAATGATTTTATGAAGATTTCTGCTGACCTGATCGCTAAATATGACGTCGCTGTACCCCGTTATACGAGCTATCCGACGGTACCGCTTTGGGAAAACAATGTGGACGCCCCCACTTGGAAAAACAATGTCCTAAAAGCCTATCAGCAATTTGGGCAAAAAGAAGGCATAAGCCTCTATATCCATTTGCCCTATTGCGACAGCCTGTGCACCTACTGCGGTTGCAACAAATACATTACCAGAAACCATGAAAAGGAAGTGCCCTATTTGGAGGCATTGAAAAGGGAGTGGGACATGTATCTTCAAATGTTACCGGCACGCCCTAAGCTCGCGACCATCCATTTGGGAGGGGGCACCCCAACGTTTTTCTCTGCTGATAACCTAAGATCTTTGATCAAATACATTTGTGGGACATCCGATGTGGTTCCAAAGGCAAAGTTCAGTTTTGAAGGCCACCCGAACAATACCACGTTGGAACACCTGTTGACCTTAAAGGAAGTTGGATTTGAACGGGTAAGTTATGGCATTCAGGATTTGAACCTGAAGGTGCAGCAGGCCATCCATAGGATCCAACCGCTATCGACAGTGAGAGAAGCTACTTATCATGCTCAATTGGCAGGATTCTCACAGATCAATTTTGACTTGATCTATGGTTTGCCCCACCAAACTGAAGAAACCATCGAAACCACCTTGGATGAAATCAGTAAGCTCATGCCCAGCCGGATTGCCTTTTACAGCTATGCCCACGTACCCTCGGTCTTTCAGGCGCAAAAAAGTTTTGAGCAGCACCTACCCTTAAAGTCAGCAAAGCGAAAGCTTTATGAAACCGGCAAAAGAAAGCTCATGGCCATGGGGTATGAGGAAATCGGCATGGACCATTTTGCCTTGCCGGGAGATGAGCTGCTCACCGCCAAGGCCACGGGAAAACTCCATCGAAATTTCATGGGATATACCAATTTCAGTTCCCACATGTTGATCGGTTTGGGCAGCAGTGCCATCAGTGATGTTTATTACGCCTACGCTCAAAATACCAAAAACATCGAACTGTATGAGGAACAAAGCATGCTGGGCCATTTCTCCCATTCCAAAGGTCACCTGATGACTACAGAGGACATCAAAACACGAAAAACCATCTTGGACCTGATCTGCACCGGCACGACAGAAGAAGCCAGTATCATTTGGAAAATGGACAACCTCAAGCTGCTCAACGAACTGCAGGAAGATGGCCTGCTCAGCATGCGTGAAAACCGCATCATCGTCACGCCATTGGGAAGGGCCTTTATCCGCAATATTTGTTCGGCCTTTGACCATAGAATGAAAAGTAAGAAATCCCAAACCTTTGTCTTCAGCAAAGCTATTTAAACGGCAATGGATACACCATAAATCAACCCCTATCCCGGAAAAACACACCAAGTTTTTCGTTTTCTGACAGCCCAATTTGGTGCTGGCCCAGGTTTGTTTGCAGACAGGCCTGGGCTTTTAGTTGATTTTAATCCCATCTTAACCCCAGAGCTGCTTCTTTTTAGAGAATTTATCCTTATTTTTGTGCGCAAATGCTGAAATCCTTGTTTCATATATGGCTTTCCATGATCGTGGTCCTGAACAGTATGGTGTTTTCAGTGATCCAGATGGACTATGTCCTCAACAAGGAGTACATCGCCGAAAACCTATGCATCAACAGGGACAAACCGGAACTGCACTGTGATGGAAAATGCTTTCTGGCAGAGAAGCTAAAGGAAGCCCAAGACCAACAAGAGCAACAACCCGGCAGTATCGATGTCAGCCGAGATTTTGGCCTTTACATTTTGCAAGAAAACCATTTTGGATTTCAGCAACTTACTATCCCCCCATTTTCGAACACTTCATTTTACCAAAGGGGTAAGTATTATAACACGACCACAGATATTTTTCACCCACCTCAGGACGCAGTTTCCCCATTGGTATAACCCGTTTAATGCATGAAGAATCGTTATGTGTAAAAGCGTAGCGACTGACTTTGATGCCATTTTAGGCCACAACTTCTATGAGCCGTGGCCTGGAGAGGCCAATGCATCTTATGGGTTCAAGTGCTTTTGGCTTTCCCAGGAGAAAAAGGAGTAACCATCATTCCTTGCTTCTAAATTGCCGAAAGCCGTAAGCTAATTTCTATTTCTAAATATTATCCATTGGAAATGTCCCCAGATGGGCAATTTGATTGCTGTATTTCTACAGGAAATGGGCATCCACCTACGCTGCAATTTCGCGGTGTGGCTGCACGGACCATGCCTTGAGGGAACATTTACCTTGTATCCAAACCGACCATGCGATACCAAGCCCCATGTTTTATGGGAACAGTACTCTTGTGCTTGCTGATGTGGGCCTGTAGCAAGGAAGAGCCCGAAGAGCCTTCTACGCCAAACCCAGTGATCACCTTGGAGCATCCCGAGTACTTCCCCAATGATGTGCCCATGCCGGCCAATAATCCGTTGACCGAAGAGGGTGTGGCACTCGGCCGAATGCTGTTTTATGAAAAACAACTCTCCATAGACGGCACCATGGCGTGCGCCTCTTGCCATCAACAGGCCAAAGCCTTCACGGACGGCAAGAAAATCAGCACTGGGGTGAACGGTACCCCTGGCGACAAAAATGCCATGTCACTGGCCAACCTGCACTGGACATCCCGGTTCTTTTGGGACGGAAGGGCGGCCAGCCTGGAGGAGCAAGCCTTGCAACCCATTGAGGACCATCGGGAAATGAATTTGCCCATAGCAGAAGCTGTGGCCCGACTCCAAGCCGACGAAAATTACCCTGAGCGATTTGAGAAAGCATTTGGCTCAAATCAAATCACGGAAACCATGATCGGAAAGGCCCTTGCGCAGTTCATGCGCACTTTGATCTCAGGTGATTCGAGGTTTGACCAGTGGATCAGGGGTGAGGTGGAATTTACCGAACAAGAGCAACTGGGGATGGAGCTTTTCTTCACCCACCCAGAACCTTCCCTGCACATTCGCGGCGGTAACTGCGGAGACTGTCACTTGGGCTTTTTGACCTCTGGTGACCGCAATAACCTTCTGGGCTTTCATAACAATGGCCTTGACCAAGACGCCTACCTTGAGGAAGGTTTGGCCGCAGTAACCGGACTTCCCAAGGACAAAGGAAAATTCAAAGCCCCTACCCTCCGGAACATCGCCCTTACAGCACCTTATATGCATGATGGACGGTTTGAAACACTAACGGAAGTCCTGGAGCACTATGATGAACACATCCAGATGAACAGCACGTTGGATATCCTCATTTTGGAGGCCAGCAATGAGACGATTGCTCCTGGAGAGAACATCAAACTATACCTGACGGACGGAGAAAAAGAAGCCATACTGTCCTTTCTGCACACCCTGACGGATGAAAAATTCATTACCAATCCGAAATTCTCGGATCCATTTAATTAAACAAACGACATGAAAAAGATATTCATTATTGTATTGACACTCATCGCCTTTACGGGCTGTAATGACCAAGAGGAAACCCCTTCAAACATCGCGGTGACCTTTAACTTTTCCCATAGCCTGGATGGCACTCCACTGGCCTTGGAGGGACCTGCCTTTGCCTTGCCTTCTGGCGAAAGCTTTACCCCGCGAAAGTTCAAATATTACGTTTCCAACATCACCTTTACGAACAGTACCTCCGGCAATCGCTTTTCGGTACCAGATGGCTATTTCCTGATCGATGAGGCAGGGAAAAAGCAATTCAGCGTAGAAATTCCCTCAGACCGTTACGACCAATTGACCTTTTATATCGGCATTGACAAGGCCCGAAACCTCTCCACTGACCAAGTGGGCGATTTGGATCCCAGCAACGACATGGCCTGGAACTGGAATACCGGCTATAAGTTTTTCGTTTTGGAGGGGGAATGGGAATTTGAGGGTTCAGCCCGCCAAGGACTTATCGTCCACATCGGTAATAATGACCCTGAAAGCGAACAAAACTTTAAGGCCATTGATTTTGACCTCGCGTCAGCCGGGAAAACCTTAGGAAAAGAAGTAGTGGTGGAGCTTGACTTCGAGGCCAACCTAGATCAGTTGTTTACGGCTCCTCATGAAATTGTCGTCCATGACTTGGAAAACACCAGCATCATGGGCGGAGAAACAGCCATCAGCATCGCCAATAATTATCAGGAAGGTTTTTTCAGCCTTCAGTAGTCAAATCATTCGGGATTGAAAACAACCGTCACATATCGCCTTATCTTGGCCTTGGCTGTGGGAAGTTTGCTCTCAGGATGCTTGCAAGACGCTGCGGAAACCATGAAACCAAACCCGGAATATTACCTTCCCGAGGTTTCTGCTACCCTGCAACAGCCAGCATTTCCACAGCCCTCCAGAAACCCCATTAGCGAGGAGGGCGTCCTATTGGGCAAAACCCTCTTCTATGACCCGAGGCTTTCGGCCAATGGCCAAGTAGCCTGTAGCAGCTGCCATCTGCCTGCGCTGGCCTTCGGTGACGGGGTAGACTTGACTGCAGCGGGGGTGTCCGGCAAAACACTCCACAGGCACTCCCCTACGCTGTTTAACCTCGCTTGGCACGATGGCTTGTTTTGGGACGGGGGAGCGACCAACTTGGAATCACTGGTTTTTGGTCCCTTGACCCATCCAGATGAAATGGGGGCAGACCTGAACAAGGTCATTCCATACCTGCGTGAAAGCCCAGCATACCCTTCGCTCTTCAAGGCTGCTTTTCAGACAGATTCCATTACCAGCGCCCTTATGGGCAGGGCCTTGGCCCAATTTGTCCGAACACTCATCTCTCAAGACAGTCGCTACGACCAATGGAAAAGGAATGAGGCCACCCTTAGTGAGGAAGAAATCCAAGGGTATCGCCTCTATCAGCAGCACTGCAGCAGCTGCCATAAGGAAGGCTTGTTTACCGACCTGCGTTACCATAACAACGGGTTGGACCAAACTTATCCTGATCCTTATGAACTGGAAGGCCTGTTGCTGGGGAGATACCGAATTTCTTTTGACGAAATGGACCGTGGAGCCTATAAGACCCCTTCATTGAGAAACCTCCTATTCACCGCTCCTTATATGCATGACGGGAGGTTTGCTACCTTGGACGAGGTGCTGGACCATTATGAAAAAGGCATACAGCTCAACGAAAGCCTTGCCCCGGAGCTGGAAAATGGCATTCGACTATCCCATACAGAGCGGGAGGCCCTTTTGGCTTTCTTGGCCACCCTCAGCGATCACCAATTTATCCATAATAAAGCTTATCAAGAGTAAGCCAATATCATGAAAAAAACATTATCCATACTATTTATTCTGCTTTCCCTTCCTTTACTGTCCAAGGAAGCCCAGGCTTGTGACAGCTGCAACTTCTTTGAATACAGCTTGCTGCAAAACCGGAGCTATATTGGGCTGTTTTACCGGCACCGGCAATTTGGCGGATACGACCGATACGGCTACACCTCCCCCAACCCGGGCACCGCGGTGGTCACGAGCAGCTTGGCCAATGGATTCGAAAATGGAGCCACGGCAAAATATGCCCCCCAAGCCAGAACGGCGGTAACCCCATCCCTCGATCAGGACATGATCGTCATGCATGAACCCGAAGGCACCGGACTGTATGTCAACAAGACGGATCAAGACTGGGAAACCTATGAAACCGTAGAGCTAAGGGGAAATTTCACTTGGAAAAACCAATGGAACTTTACTTTTCTCCTTCCCTATGAGTCCAACAGGGTCCATTACCAAAAAATGCTGGACCTGCCCAATCCCGTGCAAGACACCACCTTGAACGTACATGGCTGGGGTGACCTGACCATTGCGGCAGATTTTATCCACTACATTTATCAGGACAAGGCACGTCACACCTTCCGTCCTGGACTGGCGATCGTCGCCCCCACCGGTCAATCCCGTCAAATCGCTGCAAATGGTGATGCGTTTGACCCAATCATCCAGCCTGGAACGGGATCTTGGAGCTATGTGGCCAGGCTGAATTACCAATTGTTCTACACCAAAACAGGGCTAAATGCCGGGTTCAGTTACAAGCAGTCTACTGAAGGAGCCCAAAACTATCAATTTGGCAACAGTATTAATGCCTCGGCCATTGGTTTTCACCAATTATCATTCAAGGGAGATTGGCTCTTGGTGCCCAATGTCGGTGCCTACTACGAGCAGTCCCAGAAGGATCACTGGAAAGGGGAAGAACAGCAGCTTACCGGCGGAAAGGTTGCCTTTGCCCAAGCGGGGTTGGATGTCAACCGGCAAGAATGGACCCTTAGCGTGATGTGGCAAACACCGGTCTACCAAAACCTGAATGGAAACCAAATCCAGCATCAAAACCGCCTCAGCATCGGGCTGATCAAAGCATTCAAACTATAAACCAATCAGCCATCATGAACCTAAAGTTTCTTGCTTTGGTGGCCTTACTGATGGTCAAGATCCTGGCCGCTCCGATTGTTTACGTGGATTTTAAAATTCATCAGGAACAGTTGGCAAAAGTGGCATGTGTGGACAGGAATGCCCCCATTACCGTATGCAGGGCAAACTGTGTGCTGGTCAGTAAACTCCAGCTCACTGCTGATGCCTCGGATGAAGAAAAAAACCTAAAAGGTGAAAGACACCAGGAAATACTCTATTTTTCGAATTTCCCTGTTTTTCAATTCTTCAGTAAGGTTCCAATCATCAAAATGGCATGGGGGAAGGGAATTCCATGCAAGGGTTTTGACCACAGGCCGATTAAACCACCAAACATCTTTTTATAACCTGAAACGTTCGTAGGGTCTCCCTACACTTACTTCATTCATCAAACCATAAAAAGAAAAATGAAAAATATCTTAAATAGATTATTAGTAGCATTTTTAGTCGTTGGAGCCATGGCTTCATGTACCAATGACACTGATGACGCCATGACCATCGAAAATCAATCGGCGCTTTCCATTCGTATAGACCACGCTTTTGGGGAAGAGGCCTTTGAGCTTGGGAAAACCTTTACAACCGAAAACGGCACTGCGCTAACGTTCAATGAACTACGCTATTGGATTTCAAATGTAGAACTGACTCATGAAAACGGCACTAAGTATCAGGTACCTGAATCTTATTATTTGGTCCAGCACATGAAGGAACAATTGGTTCAGGACACCTTCGTGCTACCGGATTCCGTACGTGAGACCATTGTGCTCAAAAACATCCCCGATGGCACATATACGGGAGTCAGCTTTGCACTGGGAATAGATCCCGAATATAATGATGACTTGACACGCACCGCTGGTGAACTAAACGCCCTCCAGAATATGGCCTATTCTTCTTGGATGTGGTTTACCAGTTACATTTTCTCCAAAACAAAGGGTACTGTTGGTCAAGGAGAGGATGCCGTGGAATTTGCCTTCGAAACAGGTTCAAATGATAGCTTCAGAACGGTATCCCTCCAATTGGCAAGTCCAGTAACGGTAAAAACGGATGCCGAAAATGTCATCAGGATAAAAAATGATGTCCAATCATTATTTGCAGAAATTACATTTGACGAAGCATTGATGTCCGGAACCAAGTACATGATCGGGGCCTCCAATCCCGATATGATGATGAAACTTTCCAACAACTACCAAGCAGCATTTACTGCAGAATAATAAAAAAGGTGAAGGCCATTAGCCTTCACCTTTTCACATTTTACCTTAACCCTTATATAAATTTTTAATGATTTTTGATCACAGCGCCACTTGGAACTGCATCACGGCCATTCCTTTGCGCTCATCCACGACATAGCTCCCTTGGCTGTTGGCAGCAAAGATGGGCCGGCTTTGATAGCTAAAGGACAATTTCACCCGATTCCCTTCGATTAACCAATTTACCCCGCCGTCATACATCGCCATAGGGTCATCCAAGCGGTCAAACTGGGAATACTGGCTGCTGACATAGGGCTGCAAGGTCCCGGCATTACCGAGCAGGTCCCTCCTGAAGAGATAGCCAAACTGCGCATAAAAGGTGCTTCCGGTACCAATCGTAGGAAAAGCGCTTCCTGGGCCATTCAGAGTTCCTTCAGCATTGACACCTGTGGCCGGATTCATGGCGCCGACATTCCTGATGTAGTTTTTTCCATAATCGCTGTACGTATAGGCAGCATATGCCGTAATAGCATTTCCCTTGCTTCGATTTATGGGCCTGTCATAGAAGGCATCGATGGCCATTATCCCCAAGTTGGTCCTGACCGTATCGGTAGAACTTTCGGCATAATGCCACATGGCATCCTTTTGGGCCATAAAGCCCGCGCCTATATTGAAGACACTTTTCGTTCCCAAATAAGATCCTGCCTGGTAGGGTGTGGTATTGGATTCTTTGTCCAGAAACATGTATTTGAAATAACCATGGTACTGCGCATAACCTATTTCTGAAGAGAAAAGGGAATTTTCGGCAATCACAGGCCCCTGTACGGAAGACTGCTCAATGGACATCGGCTTGGACACGGCCAATCGATAATCTAGCTGGCCCAGCTGCCCTTTGGCATAAACACTCAGCTTTCGCACAAACTGGTCATTCACATCATTGGTCGCCTGCTGGTAAAGGGGGGCATCCAAGGATAGAATGGAGCCAATGGAAGGGCTCGCATACCGTGAAACCCCGTTCCACCCAGTCAGACCTGCTCCGATGGACATTTTTTCACCGACTACCTGATATTCCCCTATCGCATCAAGGAAAAATATCCCCTGCTTCCGCGGAGAGCGATAGGACAGGTTATTTTGGCCAAACTGGGTATAAAAAAACACCTTGTCGGTCAATTGACCAAAAACCTGTATCCTGGTCCTTCTCAGGCCAATGTCCATAACCTGGTCATCCGGGCTGCCATAAACCAGCGAACCTGGATTCGTCCACGTATTACGGAGCCAAATTTGATTAAGAAAGGTCCCTTTAACATAGTGGCTTCCATCTTCATTGAGCTGAAAACGTAGTTCCTTTTTCTTGGAAGCTGGAGAAGTTGATGGTGAAGTTTGTGCCCAAGTAGTGACGGAATAGGTTATAAAAAAGACTAGGCAAACACTAAAATACTTCATGTCTAATAATGGAATTTAAATTGGGATACTGTTAAGCCTATACCTACGGTAAAATGACCCATCCATCCATTGTTTGCATATTTTTTATGTAATAGGAGAAATACACTTATGAACGGTAGCTGTTAGCCTGTTTTCCTTCAAAGAACATCACCAGTAGCGCGCATTTTTTGTCATCATCCGAGAAAAAAACAACAGAAACCTAACTTTAGCCTAATCTAACTTTTTTTTTATACTAATTTAATTTTTAATTTCGCTTATATCAACAAAAAGTTTAGCAAAACCATTTTATACTACATGAAACAAGTCATTACCATATTCTTGTATATTTTTCTCTTTCATCAGGCAGTTGGTCAGGATGTAGGCAGTGTAGAGGGCCAAGTGGATGTTCCCAATTCATCAACCGTTTTTGCATCGGTACAGGTAGTAGGAACGGATTTTGGTACGATGACGACAGAAAACGGAACCTATGAACTTCACGATATTCCTGAGGGCAACATCACCTTAAAAGTAAGTTTGATGGGGTTTCAAACCGTCCAAAAAACCGTAGCCGTCACTGCGGGCAGCACCACCCAAGTTAATTTTCAGCTCAAGGAAGATAAGCTGAACCTGCATGAAGTGGTCATCAGCGCCACGCGTTATGAGCTGGACCGAAAAGAAGCACCTGTCGTGGTCAATGTACTCAATCCCAAATTGTTCAATGCCACCCAATCCGTGGCCTTGTCTGAAGGGCTTAACTACCAACCTGGTGTTCGGGTGGAAACCAATTGCCAAAACTGTGGATTTACACAGGTAAGGTTAAACGGGCTGGAAGGAGCCTATTCCCAGATTTTGATCAACAGTCGGGCGGTCTTTAGCTCCCTTAATAGCGTCTATGGGCTCGATCAAATCCCAACCAACATCATTGAGCGTGTAGAGGTCGTTCGCGGAGGCGGATCTGCCCTTTATGGCTCCAATGCTATCGGCGGCACCATAAACATCATCACCAAAGAACCTGTAGAAAATACCTGGCAGATCGGATCCAATTTTTCCCTGATCGATGGCACTACTCCTGACAATAGCTTGAATTTCAACGGCTCCCTTACCAGCGAAGACCTTAGCACTGGAGTCACCTTCCATGGGATGTACCGTCAGCGGGGGAGTTATGATGCCAATGGAGATGGCTTTACCGAAATCACGCGTTTGGAAAACAATACATTTGGCATGAAAGCCTTCCTAAAACCCAACGATCGCAGTAAGGTAAGTTTGGATTTCAGCGCCATCAAGGAGTACCGCAGAGGCGGGGACCATTTGGACCTCCCCCCCCACTTTACGGACATTACCGAGGAGCTCACCCACAATACCATCATCGGAGGCCTGACCTATGACCTGTACAGTAAAGACAGCAAAAACCACTTTTCCACCTATATTTCCGGGCAAAAAACGATCAGGGACAGCTACTATGGCGGTTTGGGAGGAGGCCGCACCGCTGCTGATAGCTCCTTGGCCGCCAACGCCTACGGCAAAACCCATGACCTATCCATGGTCGCAGGAAGCCAATTCTCCAGAAGTTTTGCCCATGATGACGTGGTTATTTTTGGCGCAGAATACCAGTTGAGCGATGTAGAAGACGAGATCAGCGGGTACCAACGTCTTATTGATCAGTCCGTCCATACCCTCGGGTTTTACGGCCAATACGAATGGCGCCCCAACGACCGCCTGACCGCTTTGGCGGGAGGCAGGTTTGACCATACCGTCGTGGATGGCCATTATGGACTGTCGTCCATCGTCCGCAACGTGGATGTATCGACGGGCGTATTCAGTCCACGTGTCAATATTCTTTACGATATCCGGGAAGACCTGCAATTCCGGATAGGCTATGCCAGGGGATTCAGGGCCCCTCAGGCGTTTAATGAAGACCTGCACATTTCCTCTGTCGGTGGTGAACCCACCTTTGTGATCCTTTCGGATGAGCTGAAAACAGAACTTTCCGATGCATACACTACTTCCCTTAACCTCAGCAACTCCATCGGTGATCTTCAGTTTAGCTTTTTGGCAGAAGGGTTCTATACCCAACTGAAGCGGCCTTTTACCACTGTCAGCACCGGAGCCACCTTGCCCAATGGATCCATTTTAGAAGAAGTCAGGAACGGTTCAGGAGCTGTAGTAAGAGGAGGAAATGTCGAACTGAACCTCTCTCCTTCCCCAAAAGTCACCGTACAGGCAGGTGGAACCTTGCAGCGATCCACTTATCATGATCCGCAGGTGCTTTTCGAACCAGAAATGGAAAATGAAAACGAGCCGACCGTCACGACCGAGGAGTTTTTACGATCTCCCAATGCCCACGGCTATCTTTCCACCAACCTGATCTTGACCGACAAATTGAACTTCGACCTGACCGGTTCCTACACCGGATCCATGATTGTGCCACATGTAGTCAGCGAATCAGGTTTTATGGAACTGGTGGACAGTCAACAGTTTTTCGATGCCAATATCAAATTGGCTTACCACTTCGACCTGATAAAAGGTTTCCATATGGAGCTATCTGGAGGCGTACAGAACCTGTTAAACAGTTACCAAAAAGACTTTGACACGGGAGCTTTGCGTGATTCCAATTATATTTATGGACCAGCAAGGCCTCGGACATTTTTCTTTGGGGTGAAAATCGGGGATTTTCATTGAAGTAAGGGAGATGAAGGATGGAAAAGTTAAACGGATAAAATGAAGACGGCTATGAAAACATTACTGCTCCCGATCATGTTGCTGACCAGCGTCTTAACCGGCCTGCACCCTACTGCCCATGGCCAAGAAAAAATCAATTGGTTGACATTCGAACAATTGGAGGATTCCTTAAGGCTGGCTCCCAAAAAGGTGTTTATCGATTTTTACACCGACTGGTGTACCTACTGCAAAAAGATGGACAAAAAGGTTTTTACCGACGCAGCGGTCATCACCACCATAAACCGAGAATATTATGCGGTCCGGATGGATGCTGAAACCCGGGACACCGTCCGCTTTGATGGCCTTGACCTCGTCAATCACCAAGCCACGGACAAACGTCCGGGCATCCATGATTTAGCCCTTTTATTGGGAGGTAGAAATGGTAAGTTCACGCCTCCCACCCTTATTCTTCTGGATGAAGCGTTCAGGGTGATCGACCGGAGATTTGAATACCAACATCGCGAAAAACTGCTACACTGGCTGCAGCAGGATGCTGCTTTATCGAGATAAACGTGCTCTCTGCATTTTTTTGATAAAAGTGAAACTTTTCTTTCCAAATAAATGTATATACATTAAATTCATTTACATATAATTCAACCAGTCTTAGGAGGGCAATATGAAAGATACAGCAGTAAAAAAAATCAGACAACTTGGATTCCAGTGGCAAACCCAGGATCCCTTCTTGTTCTGTGCATATCATTTGGATGAATTTCCGGAGGGAAATGATGATCTTGGGCCAAAAGCCTCATTGGAAGGTCGGAATATCGGACAGGATTTTACGATCAAGGATGGATGGAGAATGTACCATGGCAGCAAAGTGCCCGGCTTTCCGGCCCATCCTCACAAGGGATTTGAGACGATTACCTTGGTCGAGCGAGGCTTTGCGGATCATTCGGATTCCTTGGGAGCTGCAGGCCGTTTTGGTCAAGGAGATGTGCAGTGGATGACGGCCGGCAAAGGCGTGATGCACAGTGAAATGTTTCCTTTGCTCAACAAGGAAGAAAAGAACCCATTGCTGCTCTTCCAGCTATGGCTAAATCTTCCAAAGGCCAACAAAAACGTTCCTGCCCATTTCAAAATGCTGTGGGGAGAGACCATTCCTGTTATTAAAGAAAAAGATGCCAATGGAAACGACATTGCCATCAAGGTCATCGCTGGCCAATATGGGGATGTAAAGGCTCCTGCCCCAAATCCCGATTCGTGGGCAGCAGATCCCGAAAACCAAGTGGCCATATGGACGATAAAGCTGGCGCCGAATGCCAAATGGACACTTCCGGCGACCGCTGAAGGCATCAATCGTTCCCTGTTCTTCTATAAAGGTGAAAAGCTGGAAGCAGAAGGGTTTGAGGTACCGGAAGGTCACTCCATAGACCTGTTTTCTGAAAAGGAAATCACCTTTGTCAATGGCGACCAGCCGGCAGAGTTGCTTTTCCTCCAAGGCAAACCGATCAATGAACCGGTCGTTCAGCATGGACCATTTGTGATGAACAGCACACAGGAAATCCACCAAGCCATGATGGAATTCCAGAAAACCCAGTTTGGTGGCTGGCCGTGGCCAAACCACGAACCCACCCACCCCAAAGACAAGGGACGCTTTGCGATCCATGCTGATGGACGCGAAGAAGTGAAAGGTTAAAGTACCTTGTTAATAACGGTCATCTCGACGGTAGGAAGCATCTCCCTGTCCACCAAACCATGGATGGGAACAGCTCTCCTATCGTCGGAATGACCTGTTTCTGACCTGTTCCCATTTCCTTTCAGATGTTGGATTTCTCCAGGAAGAATTGAAGTGAGCTTTTCAAGTTTTCTGCTGCTTTTTGCTTGAAATCCAGGTCATCCATGTTGAGTTTTGGCAGCTGCACCACGTCGTCAAATCCTGCCTCTTTGCCATCTTTTTCCCCTCCGGAAGTGATCAGTAAGGTCTTTTTTTGATGTTTATTGGCCAAGCCCAAGAGCTTATAGCTTCCCTTTCCCGCTGCAGACTGGCTGTCAAATTTCCCCTCTCCGGTGATCACCCAATCCGCCCAGCTCACCTTTTCTTGCATGTTCACTTGTTCGAAGAAATAATGGGCACCTTCCTCGATCTTCACGGAAAAAAAAGCACTCAGCCCCAACGCAATACCACCAGCAGCCCCAAACCCTGGTTGATCTGTCAATTGTCCATCCCCCTTGGCTTTCAGCAATTCAAAAACGCCCTTTGCAGCACTTTCAAAAACATGCTGATCGGCTTCTGACAGGCCCTTTTGGGGACCAAAAACAGGAATGGCTCCCTGGCTACCGAAAAAAGTATTCTTTACATCGCATAAACACGTAAACCGGACTTTGTTCATGGCCACCGGTCGCTGGATATGGGCAATCCTCTCCAAAAAGCCAGGGCTGAACATTGGGATCTCCCGTCCGTTTTTGTCCAAAAACAAATAGCCCAATGCCCGCAAAATCCCAGTGCCCATGTCCACCGTCGCACTCCCACCGAGTCCCAAAATGATGTGTTCTGCGCCTCGCCGTATGGCTTCCATTATCAATTGCCCCGTCCCAAAAGTACTGGTCAATTGGGCGTTCACCCCGAAAGGCGGCAATCCCGCCAAGCCGCTTAAAGTGGACACATCGATCCACGCTTCTTTTCGACTTTCATTTAAAAAAATTAAACCTTGTTCAGTTAATCCTATTGCATTCAGGCCTACCGCCTCTATCTTATTTAATTTCAATTGGTTACCAAGCAAAAAACATGTCCCGTCACCGCCATCGGCAATAGGACACCGTTGGTATTCAGCATGGGAAAGGTATTGGCGGAGCACTTCCTCGATCAGCGCAGCAGCACGATCAGCAGGGATGGTCCCTTTGAAGGCGTTGGGTGCAATCAAGATATTCATGGTATAGGTAATTGGTTGTTTGCTTCGGAGCCATTTATTGGGAAGAGTTCTTTCCCAGTCAAGTGCTTACACCATGGATGGAAAGAAGAGGGTTACAATGTATTTTTTTCCTTCATCCGTCTGAAATAGTCCTTAGTGGCTGCCCGTACTTTTGGGGACAGGTAGATGGCCGATATCATGGTTGGGAAGGCCATCACGGCATACATCCCATCGACAAAACTCATTACAACCTTTAGGGAAACGACTGCTCCACCAACGATGGTCAGCAGATAGAAGTAATTATAATAATTGGCCTTGTCCGCACCAAAAAGGTAGTTGAAGCATTTATGGCCATAGTAACTGTACGTAAACATCGTGGACAGCGCAAATACCAGTACTGCGGCCATTAAGAAGTACTTTCCTACCACAGGAATCCCACTCTGAAAAGCAGAGAGGGTCATCAGCACCCCATCTTTTTCGCCGGTTTCCCATACGCCGGTGACCATGATGGTCATGGCTGTCAGGGTACATACCACGATGGTATCGATAAATGGGCCCAGCATGGCGATCAACCCTTCCCGTACCGGTTCTTCGTTCTTGGAGGCTCCATGCACCATGGGGGCTGTTCCGATACCGGCCTCATTGCTAAAGGCTGCTCTTCTGGCACCTGTAATGATCACCGCTCCAATAGAACCGCCCAAAACGGCTTTTCCGGTAAAGGCATCTTCGAGGATAAACCAAAATGACGGCAATATCTCATCACCGAACCTGAAAAGGATCACCAGTACGCTTATGAAATAAAGGGTCACCATAAACGGTACCAGCTTGGAAGCAACCGCAGCAATCCGCTGTATTCCGCCCAAAATCACCGTGGCCACCAAAAGCATCATGGAAACTCCCAAGATCCAGCGGGTCGTCGTACCATGGTCAAGCCCAAAAGGTTTGAGCAGCACCACACGGATGACATCGGTCAACTGATTGGCCTGGAAGATCGCCAACAACCCCATGATTCCGGCCACACAAAAGATGACCGATAAAAACCGCCATTTCTTTCCCATCCCCTCTTCTATCACATACATGGGACCTCCTTGGATATGGCCTGAGCTGTCCTTTCCCCGGTACATGATGGCCAACGTGCAGGTAAAGTACTTGGTGGCCATTCCGACAAATGCAGACACCCACATCCAGAAGATTGCCCCTGGGCCGCCCGTTCCAATGGCCAAGGCTACTCCGCTGATATTGCCCAGCCCCACTGTCGCGGCGATGGCCGAAGAAAGCGCTTGAAAGGAGGTAATGTCGCCTTTGGCATTGGGATCATCATATTTTCCGCCGACCACCTTCATGGCATGGCCAAATCCCCTGAAGGGAATCAATCCAGAGTATAAAAACAATAAGGTGCCTCCGCCCAAAAGCAGGTACAACAATGGCCATCCCCAAATCCAATTACTAAAATCAATGATCAATTGCCCCATAGCTAACGTTTAATTCAATCCAATTCAGTCTTGACTTTTTTCCGAAACCAAAACTAAAAAATGAATATTACCACCATTTTCCTACTTATCCAAAATGAATTATATAATCTAGCTGAATTTTTTGCACACGGAATACTCAGAAATAATTAGCCATGCTAATGTTGCTTTTACTGGCTATTAAAAATGCACTGCTGAAGTTAATCACAAAGCCTAGGGACTAATTGGACAATTCGGGATCAATCAGCAATTGTTGCATAGCACCTCCAATCGATTGGAAACCGATTCAATTTTTAAAATCACAATTCTATGTGAATGCTAAAAAAAACTCAGCGTTTGGTATAGGTCAACACTTTGAAGGCTCCCAATTGCCTGATAATTTGGTCGGAAAGGCTTGATTTTAGAAATCCGTTCAAAGAGTTGGGAAGGGTAAAAATGTCACCAAAAGCGCATCATTTTCATAGCTTTCCAGTCACTTTCCCTACTTTAATCATCTGTTACATTCCATATCCGCTGTGCATTCCGCCAGAACCATAAACGCTCCCGTGCCATCCGTGAGAATGCCCCTTCAATAAACATCCGGACAACCCGCAAGAAATATCGGGAAAGCTTGTTATTTTTGGTGGTGCTTTATAAACTAACCGTATGATCCATCGAAAGGCCAATACCATCGTCATCAAAATAGGCTCCAATGTACTGACCCAAGCCGATGGCACTCCCGATACCATGCGCATGAAAGCCTTGGTTCGCCAAATGGTTTACCTTCGTGAGCAAGGTCAGGAAATCGTCCTGATCACATCAGGGGCCGTGGCTTATGGCCGTACATCCACTGTTTTCGAAGAAAAGACCGATCCGGTCATCCAAAAACAAATTTTAGCCGCAGTAGGTCAGATTGAATTGATCAGGCAATACAAGCAGCTGTTTGGGGATCATAACACGCCGATCGCCCAGATCATGGTTACCAAAAGTGATTTCAGGGACAGAAAACACTTCCTGAACATGAAAAACTGTTTGGAAGGGCTTTTGAAAAACAATATCATACCGGTCATCAATGAAAATGACACCGTATCGGTTACAGAGCTGATGTTTACCGATAATGACGAACTGGCCGGATTGGTGGCGGCCATGCTGGATGCCAAGGACCTGATCATCCTCAGCAATGTGGAAGGAATCTTCAAAGGCCATCCCAGTGATCCGGAGGCGGTGCTGATCGAAAAAGTCGATGCGGACACTCCTTCCATGGCCAATTTCATCTCCAGCTCCAAGAGTTCTTTTGGGCGGGGCGGGATGCTTACCAAGATGAACATGGCCAAGAAGTCCGCGGACTTGGGCATCGGCGTCACCATTGCCAATGGCAAACGGGAAGATGTCCTCGTGGACTATTTCCACAACCGCTTGCGATGTACCTACTTCGAACCGTCCAAAGCCAAACAAAGCCCTAAAAAGTGGATCGCCCACAGTGAACATTACTCTACTGGGGAGGTCATCATCAATAGTGGTGCTGAAAACGCCCTTAGATCTGACAAAATCACCAGTCTCCTTCCCATCGGTGTCCTTGAGATCCGTGGGGATTTTTCGAAAGGGGACATTATCCGTATCCTGTCGGAAGATGGCAGGAAAATTGGGCTGGGAAAATCCGCTTATGGTGCTAAAGTGGCTGCCGAAAAAAAGGGGCTGAGCAATCAAAAACCCCTTATTCATTATGATTACCTCTACCTTCACCAAGATAGCTAAGCGTGATGGCGAATTGATAAATGATTGGCATGCAAACTATTTCTCCCCGGAGCATTCACCATTTCTTTGGATTTACTGAAGGCCATTACCGCTGCTGCTTCACGATGGATCACGCATCCCATGGATAGTGGTTGGGCTTCACCGTTTACATTTCCGTCATTGCAGCACTGTGGAGAATATGGGCGAAACACCTAGAAAAATGACGATTCGTGCGGGTATTCCCTTCTTTTAAACGTATTTTTGACAATTCTATAGGCTTATGATCGGCATAAGCCATCAATGGGAAATTTTACCAATCCAACACCATAAACTGCAATGACAATGAACACAGACCAGACACCATTCTCCAGAGATGAAGAGAACAACAATGTATGGCTGTCCAAAGAAAACGCCCAAACCATTACCCTTACCGACCATGGTATTACGCCGACGGTCCTGGCCAGCGAGGCGGAAGTTGGCCAAGCCATGCTGAATGAGCTATATGCCACGGCAGAAGCCAAAGAAGGGGACATCAACATTGCCCTCCTTGGCGGCAGGGGCGCCCAAGAACTGCACCGTCTATTGGGAAAATTGGCCGAGTCCGGTGAAAAGGATGAGCTGCTCGCCAGGTTGAATGTATTTACCCAAGATGCCCTGGCGCCGATGGGCATGGCCAATGGCTTTAGTTTTGTCAGGGATTTTGAGCGGATCTTGGGCGAGGCATTTTTTAACAAGATAAAGAGTTTTACCCCCATGCAAACCGATACGGAGGATTTGGAATCTGCCCTTGTGGCCTACCTGAACAAATTGGAATCCTTGGGTGGGTTGGATATCTTCTTTATCGGCCATGGCCCAGAGGAAAACCAAGCCTCACACCTTGCCTATATCAAGCCCTTTTCCGGTGCAAAGCCCCAACATGTTGCCGGATTGATTCCCATTTCCAGCAGTATTCTGGAGCACCACATCAGCAAGTTTAAAGCTGGTGGAAGCGTCGTTAGCGAAGACGATGAAAAAGAATGCCGGTCTGCCGAGTATATTCTCACCTTGGGCCCAGCGGCCATCATGCAAGCCAAAAAGGTGGTTCAATCTGTAGTGGATGCCGATTCTGCACCTGCCAAAGTCAACACGTACGCCAAGGTGCTGAACACTTCCATCAGTGCTGATCCTGCTGAAGCCTTGCAACAATTAAACGCCAACCCAGGCCTGTGGATCAGGTTAAATGCAAATACAAAATCCTTTGTGCTGCCTAACTTGGGCGTTTAATCCGAAATATGTGCGGTCTCATAAACCAACCAAATGAAATCGTTACCTCGTAATCTTTCCCTATAAAAAAGAGAAAATAAGGTTTGAGACAGCTTATTTTGTTAAACGGGGAGGCACACTCCCCTATTTTTTACCCGGTTTATGCATTAGGAATCGTATTGAGAGTTGAAAGTGCAAGAAAATCAGTTAGTTTGGAGGTGTAAGCATAGCATCGCCACGGTTATACCGAAAACTAAAGCGAAGCGGCTGATTTTAAAGCAATTTCAGCTCGTAATACTTGTGCACCGTGATGTAGATAAGCTGATGCATATTCCGAGTTTAACATTCGAAAGTCATCTTCCATCACGCTAAGACCACGCCCACCCCAATTTTTTCCAATAAATAAGGATTGTGGTCAATGACCAAGATATCGTTATCGCGGCTTAAGCTGGAAAGGATCTCAAAAAGCAGGTCGATATCGGCATAGTGCAGTCCCGTGCTGGGCTCATCCAAAATCAATAGCTGGTCCCGGGTCTTGCTTTTGAGCCAATGGAGCAGTAACAATCGTTGCTTCTCACCTGATGAGAGGGATTTTACCGCTTGATCCAACCGGAGATGGGCCAACCCAATGGCGTCCAGTTGCTGGATAAACGTTTCTCTCGAAGTAGCTACTTGGTGATCGGCCAACCAACTTCGCAATTCACGGACGGACAGGGCGAGCACTTCGGCAATGTGCAATCCTCCTACGCGGTATTCCAATAAATTGGCCTGATACCGCTGGCCGTGGCAAACCTCGCATGTTTCGATATGGTTGGCTGCTACATCCAAACTGGTGGATACCACACCGGCTCCTTTACAGTTGGGGCATTGGCTGGCTTTGTTTTTATAGGAAAAGTCCCTTGCCTTTCGTCCTGTTTCCTTGGAAAAGACCTTACAGATGTCTTTTAATAGGTCCAAATAATCTACCAATAAGGTACGGTTATGGGCCTGCAACTTTTTTGGCTCAAAATACTGGGCACCGCTGTATGCTTTGGGCCAAGTAATGGCTGCGCAGTTCACCGGATGTTCCTGTTCGATACTTGGAATCAAGACGTCCTTTACCAAGGTCGTCTTCCCAATGCCGGACTTACCCGTAATGGCCGTAATGCCCCCAACAGATACTTCCAATGACTTTTTAACTAACGTGTGCCGCGCCAGATCCTTCAATAAAATCGTCTGATTTCCTGTCGCTAAAGTCAGGGGCTGAGCTGGCCGCTTTAAAAATGGATGGCTATCCGGCCGTTCCAAAAATGCCGCTGGGCTACCGTGGAAGGTTATATATCCCCCTTCTTGTCCCGCTTGGGGGCCAATTTCCACCAGTTTTTCCGCAGCCAGCATTATTTCCTTGTTATGCTCGATTACGATCACGGTATTGCCCTTTTCCACCAATTCTCTCAGGAGCTGCACCAAATCAGGAATATTGTCTGCCGACAGTCCCGCAGACGGCTCATCCAGCAGGTAAGTAATTCCCTTGAGAGGACTGTTGAGCTGCTTGATCAGCGTGACGCGCTGCTGCTCCCCTCCACTGAGCGTAGCCGACTTTCGGTTCAGTTGCAAGTGGTCGATATGCAATTGCTTCGCCCTTTTAAGGGTATTGGCCAAATTCGCCTTGACGTTCCCGATCAGCTGTTGATCGATGCTTTCGGTAGCCCCAACGTTCTTTAACCAATGGTCAAGCTTCTTGAAATCCATGGATTTCAGGGCATGAATGGAATTCCCACCGATCTGCACCGCTAACCTTTCTGGCTGAAGGCCACTTCCCTGACAATGGCTGCACTCATTGTACGAAAGCAAGGATTTCAGCGGTTGGTATTTGTTCTTTCGGGTCAGAAAGTACTCATCCATCAGGTATTTGAAAAGACCGCTCCACTTCATGTTTACCTGCTGGGTACCTTCTCGGGTTTTTGTCCTGAACTTCCAGGTCGCTTCCCAGGTTTTTCCTTCCACTCCTTTGAATATGACGTCTTTTTGAACAGGAGTCAATTCATTGAATGGGGTATTCAGGTCAAATCCGTATGCTTTACCGACTTCCCCTAACACGGCCATGTACTGTCCACTCGCCTGGCCATAGTAGGCTAGGCCCTTATGGTGCTCAAACAGTCCATCGTTGATGCTTAAGCCTCCATCCAACACCATTTTATCAAGGTCAGGAAGCAATTCCTGTCCTACCCCGTCACAAATCCCGCATTTACCTAATTCATGATTGTTTGAAAAATGACTTGCCGACCAATCCAAACCGGTGTATTGTGCCTTTCTGGAAAAGGCAAAACGTAAGGTTTTGTCGAAATCCGTTTGCTGGGCAACGTCTGACCGTTCGGAAAAGCTCTTTTCTTTTCGGGTGATGCATATGCTTGGGGTAAGGCCCTCGATATAATCCACTTCCAACTGGAAATTTACTCCGACCCTTGATTGCTGGTAGCTGGAAAACTGTTTGGTCATTTCCTGCAGGCCAAATCCGTGCAGGGTGTCGATGACCAATGATGATTTTCCAGAGCCGGAAATGCCCGTTACCACTGACAAATGTTCCTTGGGAAATTCCAGGCTGATATCTTTGAGGGCATGGGTCCGGGCACCGTGGATCGCGATGATGTCCCGTCGCTGTGCTGGTGGCAATGGAATAGCCGTTGGCTGGGCGGCCAAGGCATTATCCACCCAGACATCACATTGGGATTGGAAAAGCTGGTGGTTTTCAAAGCATACAATGCCGGCGGTTTGCTTTTTTAGCTGGTTCAGGGCATCCATCAGTTGCTGGACATTTTGCTGGTGCAGGCCAATACTGGGCTCTTCCAGCAGCAAAACAGTCTTTTTGGAAGGTTTGGCAAAATGCTTGGTCAGCTTGATCCGTTGCGCTTCACCCCCTGACAGCGTATTGGAAGGCTGTCCCAGCTTGATGTATCCCAGCCCAAGCTGCAGCATCAAGGCCAATATATTGGCCAATTTCTTTTCTTCGGCAAAAAACTCAGCCGCTTCCCGGATACTCAGGTCATAGATTTCTGCGATGTTTTTCCCCTGCCATGAGACTTTTAATACGTCAGGTTTAAAGCGCTTGCCCTGACAGACCGGGCATACCTGGTTGATATTTCCCATCACGCTCATGGACAGGGTAATGACGCCCGCTCCTTCACAGTTGGGACAGCGGCCACTTTTATTATTGAAAGAAAAAGCACTTTTCGCCAATTTTAGCGATTTTGCCGTTGAGGTCTTGGCCAACAAATCCCGAATGCCATCGGCCAGGCCGGTGTAAGTAGAAGGATTGCTCCGAGGAGTCTTCCCAATTGGCTGGTCGGTAACGGTCAGGAAGGTTAACCCTTGCTGATCACAAAAAGCAGTGATCGTTTCCAACAGCTTGCCGGTTTTCCGACTGACGACGGACAAGGTCTGCGGCTGGGGCTGAAAAGCATTGACCTGCTGGGATGCTGCCGGTTTTCTGGACGGCTCATTCTGATTTTGAATCGCAGTCAAGGTCGGGCTTTTAGCGGGATCTGCTGTTAAAAATGAATCTATGGAGCCATTAAAGATCACTTCTCCCCCTTCTATTCCTGCTTTGGGGCCCAATTCCACCACCCAATCTGCCGATTGGATAAAATTCAGGTCGTGCTCCACCACCATCACCGTGTTTCCCCGAAGGATCAATCGGTCAAAAATATGGCGAAGATGCTGCTGATAAGCTGCAGGAAGACCGATAGAAGGTTCATCAAATACATATAAAATCCCTTGAAGACTACTGTTCACCTGCTTGATCAACTTTATCCGCTGGCCATCTCCGGAAGAAATATCCATACTGGAAGTACTCAGCTGATAATGCTCCATTCCCAGCCGGATAAGGTCCAGCAGTTGGGTACACAACTTATCGACCAGTACTTTTTCACCACCGGACAAGGACTGTGCTTGCAAACGGTCATACAACTGCTGCAAGGAAAGGTCCATCCATTCCTGAAAGTTCAATCCCTTCCATCGGTACCTCAGGTGCTCAGCCTTTATCCTTGCTCCATGACAGCTCGGGCATATTTTGGCACTCACAAAACGTAGGATACTCACATTTCTATCCAGCCTCAGGATATCCGACATGATCGGAATAATTCCTTTATAATATCCTTCCTCGCGGGGTTTGGCCTTAAACCCCTCCCACCTGAGGCGCGACTCCAGGCTGTGCTTTCCGTAAAATACCTTGATCCGATCGCTGCCATATAAAATGACGTCTTGCTGCTCCTTACTAAGGTCCTTCCACGGAACATCCACTGAAAATCCATGTGCCGCACATACCTTATTCAGCTCCTCCACTGTCACTTGGGAATAGACGATGTATCCATTGGGCAGGGTGGTCGTAATCGCTCCTTCCCGCAGCGTCTTGTTTTCGTCCCCCACCAATTTATGGATATCGATGTATTCCGCCTCACCAATCCCACGACAGTGCTCGCAGGCTCCTTTGGGGTGGTTAAATGAAAAAAGGGATTTGCTCATGGTCTCCTCCCCTGCATACCGCGCAAACAGCACCCGAAACAGCGGTGTCAACTCCGAGAGGGTTCCAAACGTCGCATTGATGGATTGGAATCGCTTGGACTGTTCCACCTTGATGACAGGAGGCAAGGCCGAAATATGCTCCACCTCGGCCGTAGGAATGGCTTGGGCATGCTGCTGGTTATAGGCTGGCAGGCTCTCCAGAAAATAGCGATATCCCTCATTGGCAATCACCCCCATGGCCAAGGAGGATTTTCCTGATCCCGACAGTCCGGTGACGACAATCAACCGGTTTTCGGGAAGGTCCAATGAAACATTTTTAAGGTTGTTTTGATGGGCGTCGGTAATGCGCATGTACGGTTAATTTTCTTTTGGAAAATCAAAGATAGAAAATGAAAAAGCCCGACAAAACGCCGGGCTTTAAAGAGTATACAAACCAAATAGGTTTATCGCATGGCCTTATAGGCATTGATCAGGCCATTGGTAGAGGCATCATGGGAACTCACTTTTTCTTCTCCTTCCAGCTCAGGAAGGATTTTCTTGGCAAGCACTTTCCCAAGCTCCACTCCCCATTGGTCAAAGCTAAAGATATTCCAGATTACGCCTTGGACGAAGATCTTATGCTCGTACATCGCCACCAAGCAACCTAACGTGTAAGGATCAACCTTTTTCACCAAAATGGAATTGGTGGGCCGGTTGCCTTCAAACACCTTATGTGGAGCCAATTTTGCTATTTCCGCAGCTGACTTCCCGGCTTTGGTCAGTTCCTCCTTCACCTCTTCCAGTGATTTACCGTTCATCAGGGCTTCTGTTTGTGCAAAGAAATTAGAAAGCAACTTGGGATGGTGATCTCCTACGGGATTATGGGAAATGGCCGGTGCAATGAAATCACAAGGAATCAAATGCGTACCTTGATGAATCAACTGATAAAAAGCATGCTGTCCATTGGTACCGGGCTCGCCCCATATGATCGGGCCAGTGGTGTAATCCACCTTTTCTCCGTTTCTGGAGACATATTTTCCATTGCTTTCCATGTTGCCCTGCTGAAAATAAGCGGCAAAACGATGCAAATACTGGTCATACGGCAATATGGCCTCGGATGCCGCCCCAAGGAAATTGGTATTCCAAATTCCGATCAAGGCCAGGATCACAGGAATATTTGACTCAAAGTCAGTCCCTCTGAAATGCTTGTCCACAGCATGTGCTCCTTCCAGAAGCTTCTCAAAATTGTCAAAGCCAATGGCACAGGCAATCGGCAGTCCTATCGCTGACCACAGCGAATACCGGCCGCCTACCCAATCCCAAAAGGCAAACATATTGTCCGTATCGATTCCAAAAGCCGAAACCGCTTCCGCATTGGTGGAAAGTGCCACAAAATGCTTGGCGACCGCCGCTTCATCCTTCGCATGATCCAGGAACCAAGACCTTGCGGTATGGGCATTGGTCATGGTTTCTTGGGTGGTAAATGTCTTGGAGGCGATAAAGAAAAGGGTCGTCTCTGGATCTACTTTCTTTAGGGTTTCGGCCATGTGCGTTCCGTCCACATTGGAAACAAAGTGAATGTCCAGCTGTTCATTTTGGTACGGCTTCAAGGCCTCGGTCACCATGACCGGCCCCAAGTCACTTCCTCCGATACCGATGTTGACCAGGGATTTGATGGGTTTTCCGCTGAATCCCTTCCATGCACCACTGTTCACCTTATCGGCAAAGACCTTCATCTGTTCCAATACGGCATTGACCTCAGGCATTACATCCTTGCCATCCACCTCTACTGGATTGTTACTGCGGTTTCTCAGGGCTGTATGCAATACCGCTCGGTCTTCTGTTTGGTTGATGTGTCCGCCCGTAAACATGGCCTCGATGGCTGACGTGAGTTCAGTCTCCTTGGCCAGCTCAAAAAGTGTGGACAACACTTCATCATCTACCCTATTTTTAGAGTAATCTACCAAAATATCCTCAAAGCGGGCGGAAAACTTATCGAAGCGACTACTGTCTGCAAAAAGTGATTGGATGGTTTGTGATTTTTTCTGGTCAGCTAACTGGGAAAGTTTTTTCCAAGCTGCCGTTTGTGTTGGATTCGTATTTTTCATGTTTTGTAGGTTGGTCGACTGGCCCTTTATGGGCTGGTCGTGGTTTAATAAGCTTTTTATGGTTTTGTGAAAAAACAATTCAGTGAACAAAAATAAGATTTATATGCTCGCGATGAAATTAAAAAGCACGAGTTTGAGTTACCATCTTGTTAATTTCAGGGCAATGGGAGTATCAAGGAAAAAATGAGACCAAATGCTGTCGTGCACTTGAAAGTGGACCCAGTGGTGATTTTTATCGATTCTGCTGGATTTTTGCTAATTTGACTTTATCTTGTGGTTTTCAATCCCTTAATATGGAGCTTAATCAGAATTTTCTAACCTCCTTGAAGCTTTATTTTGGCCATAAAAAAGGCTATCCATATGATATCCCTTCCCTTTCCAACGTAAAGGAGCTATCGTTTGAATGCCCTGTTACGTTTTTTGTAGGCGAGAATGGCAGCGGTAAATCCACCTTGCTGGAGGCCATTGCAGTAGGCATGGGGCTAAATGCCGAAGGCGGCAGCAAAAACTTTAATTTCTCTACACACGAAAGTCACAGTACACTGTCCGAAGATATCACCTTCATAAAAGGCTATAGAAAACCCAAAGATAGTTTCTTTCTCAGAGCAGAGTCTTTTTATAATGTAGCCTCGGAAATCGACCGTCTCGGAGGAGATATCCACCAACAATACGGCAATCGCTCTTTGCATAGCCGCTCTCATGGGGAATCTTTTCTGGCACTTATGGAAAATAGGTTTAGGGGAAATGGGTTTTACCTCTTTGATGAAATTGAGTCTGCGCTAAGTCCATCCAGACAACTGGATGCCTTGGCGCAAATGGACAGGTTGGTAAAGCAAAAGTCCCAGGTCATTATGGCCACCCACTCTCCCATTCTACTGGCCTATCCAAATGCCTGTATTTTTGAATTTTCCCATCAGGGCATCAAAATGGTTCCCTATGAGGAAACGGAAACCTACCGTGTCACCAAAGACTTTTTGATGAACTATAAGCACATTCAGCATGTCTTGTTCAATGGTTAGGCCCAGGACAGGATCGCCTTGCTTACGGGATAAATCCTCCATTTTTCACACCCAAAACACCCTTGTTAACATTTTACCCCTCCTTTGTAAACATTTGGATACGCAGGATCTTTTGGGGCTTTTTTACCTTTGGACAACTCAAATAACCTATTTAGTTGAAAACCATCATGTCCCTTACCAAACTGATTTACACTTTTGTGATGTTAGTCCTGCTGTATGCCTGTGCGCCATCAGCAGGAGAAAACTTCCCACCTGAAAACGGTATCACCATTACCCTCCCTTCTGACGATCCCTACAGTCCTAAACAAGTCCGGCTGGAAGTCATCACCGAAAACATCATCCGGGTGACTTCATCCCCTCTGGATACGCGGCCTGTCAACAGCAGCCTGATGATCATCGACCAACTTCCCAGTCCCCCCGCGTGGGAAAAAACGGAAACAGCGGATTCGGTAGGCCTCCAAACCGCCAAAGTCCAAGCTTGGATTTCAAAATCCACTGGAGAGGTTACCTTTAAGGATGCTTCCGGAAAGCTGATATTACAGGAAGCCAAAGCGGGAAAGGCATTTGGTCCTCCTGCCGACGATTTGGAAGATGACGCGGTATTTTCCATCCAACAGCGCTTTAAAAGTCCTGAAAACGAAGCCTTCTACGGCCTTGGCCAGCAACAAACAGGGCTTTTCAACTATAAAGGTTACCATGTAGACCTTACCCAGTACAACAGTGTGGTAGCCGTTCCTTTTATGGTTTCCAGCCGAAATTATGGCATTCTATGGGACAATTATTCCATTACCAAATTTGGGGATGACCGTGAGCCCATGCCGCTGTCCGAACTCAGGCTCTTTGATGCCAACGGAAAGGAAGGCTTCCTTACGGCCACCTATGCCAATGACCCGAACCGGCCCAATGAAGGCTTAAAGGAACAAGAAGGGCATATTGCCTATACTTTTCTGGATGACCTGAACAAAATCCCCAAGGATTTTGATATGGCCAATGGCACGGCCACTTGGCAGGGAAGCCTTCAAGCGAGAGAAAGCGGGGTACATCGTTTTCACATGACCTATTCCGGATATGTAAAAGTATGGGCGGATGGCCAGTTGCTGGTAGACCGCTGGCGGGAAAGTTGGAACCCGGGACCATTGGTTTTTGAACTTCCATTGGATACGGAAAAAGCCACAGCATTCAAGATCGAATGGATTCCCGAATCCACCCAGTCTTTCCTGAGCGTAAAATTTCTTCCTCCCGACCGGTACCGCACCACCGAGACATATGCCTTTCGCTCTGAAGCGGGCAAAATGCTCGATTATTACTTCGTAGCAGGCCAGGATATGGATGAGCTTATTTCCGGATACCGCCAGCTCACAGGTAAGGCCCAGATCATGCCCAAATGGGCCATGGGCTTTTGGCAAAGCCGTGAGCGGTACAAAACCCAAGAGGAGCTCTTGAGCACCGTGGCCGAATATCGAAAACGGCATATTCCACTGGACAATATCGTCCAAGACTGGTCCTATTGGCCGGAAGATGCCTGGGGCAGCCATGATTTTGACCCTGCCCGTTTCCCGGATCCAGTTGGGATGATCGACCAGGTACATGACCAATACCACGCCCATATCATGATATCGGTCTGGCCAAAATTCTACGAAGGAATCGAACATTACAAACAGTTTGACGAAAAAGGCTGGCTCTACAAGCAAAACATCCTCAACCGCCAACGCGATTGGATCGGGGAAGGATATATCAGCACGTTCTATGATGCATTCAACCCTGGCGCTCGCGAGCTCTTCTGGAAACAGATCAACGAAAAACTGTACCAAAAAGGCATAGATGCCTGGTGGCTGGATGCGACCGAACCGGATGTACTGTCCAATGCCTCCATCCAACACCGCAAAACCCTCATGAACCCCACTGCCTTGGGTACTGCCACCGAGTATTTTAATGGCTATCCACTGGTCAATGCCAAAGGTATCTATCATGGTCAGCGAGCCACCAATCCCGATGATCGGGTATTTATCCTTACCCGATCGGCATTTCCCGGTATCCAGCGATATGGTGCGGCCACATGGAGTGGTGACATTTCCGCCCGATTTGATGAGCTCGAACAGCAAATTCCTGCAGGACTTAACTTCTCCCTTTCGGGATTGCCCTATTGGACCACGGATATCGGAGGCTTCTTTGTCGAAGATAAATACGACCGTCCCGACCCTAAGGGGGAGGCCTTGGAAGAATGGCGTGAACTGAACACGAGATGGTACCAATATGGCACCTTCACCCCTCTCTACCGATCCCATGGCCAATACCCCTATCGAGAGGTTTTTAACATAGCCCCTGAAGGCCATCCCGCGTACCGATCCATCGTCTTCTATAACAAATTGCGCTACCGGTTGATGCCGTATATCTATTCCTTAACTGGAAAAGTACATCATGATGACTACACGATTATGCGGCCTCTGATCATGGATTTTGACCATGATCCGCGTGTGGGACAAATCAAGGACCAGTTTATGTTCGGCCCTTCCATTCTTGTCAATCCCGTTTACCATTACGAGGCTACCAACAGGGACATTTACTTTCCCAAGGAAACAGGCTGGTACGACCTGCTGACAGGTGAATACCAAGCAGGAGGAGTAGAAAAAAATATTGAAGCCCCTTATGACAAAATTCCCTTATTTGTAAAGGCAGGAAGTATTATCCCCTTCGGTCCTAAAATCGAGTATACCGATGAAAAACCCGCCGATGAAATCACCTTATACGTCTATGCGGGCCAAAATGGCTATTTTGAACTGTATGAAGATCAAGGCAGCAATTACGAGTATGAACAAGGACAGTTTTCCATCATTCCATTAACCTATGACGAAAACACCAAAACACTGACAATCGGTGCACAAGAAGGCGAATTCGAAGGAATGCTAACCTCGCGAACCTTCCACGTTATCTATGTCCAAAAAGATCGTCCAACGGGCTACAAGCCCGATGCTACTACTGAAAAAGCCATCCACTATACCGGCCAATCCATGGCACTAAAGCTAGATGAAGAATAATGACTAAAAGTCAATAATATTGAACAAAAGTTAATTTTGGGTTTTAAAATGGAAAAAAGGGCTTCATGGTGTCATGAAGCCCTTTTTTATCGTAAACCCGATATTAACACAAACCGGTACTTTGTGCCGGATCGAATGCGTTGCTCGGATTAGTCTTGTTTCAAAAACTCTCTCAGCACATAATGGAGGATTCCGCCATTTTTATAATAGGCAATCTCCACTTCGGAGTCCAAGCGGCATACCACATCAAAATTGACCACAGCACCTCCATCCTTCTTGGCGGTGGCTTTGAGGTTTTTCAATGGTGTCAACCCCTCGGTAATGCCCTCAATGGTAATTTCCTCTTTTCCATCAAGGCCTAAACTGGAAGCAGACTGGCCCTCGGCAAACTGCAGGGGCAGTACGCCCATCCCCACCAGGTTGGAGCGGTGGATACGCTCGTAACTCTCCGCTATGACCGCATGAATTCCCAAAAGTGTGGTTCCTTTTGCGGCCCAGTCACGGGATGATCCACTCCCATATTCCTTTCCTGCCAATACCACCAGTGGGGTATCATCTTTTTGGTACTTTTCTGAGGCCTCAAAAACCGTCATTTCCTCTCCAGAAGGAATATGGGTGGTATACCCTCCTTCTCGTGAAGCCAATTGGTTTTTAATCCGCACATTGGCAAAGGTCCCCCTGACCATCACTTCGTCATTTCCTCTTCTGGAACCGTATGAGTTGAAATCCTTCTTCTCCACCCCTCGTCCTACAAGGTATTGGCCTGCCGGGGAGCTTTCTGCAAACGCCCCTGCCGGAGAAATATGGTCCGTGGTAATGGAATCACCAAGCTTCAGCAGCACCCTTGCCCCTTGGATATTTTGGGGCTCTGGGACTTCATTGCTGAGCCCTTGGAAGAAAGGAGCCTCCTTTATGTAAGTTGACTTCTCAGACCAATTGTACACTTTATCGCTTGGCGCTTGCAGGTTTTTCCATTGCTCGTTGCCTTCGAAGATCTCTCCGTAGTTTTTGTCAAAATCGCCGGGACTTAGGACTTTTCCCATCACCTCAAAAATTTCATCATTGCTCGGCCAGATATCCTTGAGATACACCGGCTCCAGGTTAGGGTCAAACCCAAGCGGCTCTTCATTGAGATCCACATCTACCCTTCCGGCCAAGGCATAAGCAACGACAAGCATGGGTGACATCAGGTAATTCATTTTCACCTGCGGGTGTACACGCGCCTCAAAATTCCTGTTTCCGGACAAAACAGAAGCTACGACCAAGTCATTTTCTTCCACCGCATGGGCAATGTGCTTGGGCAATGGACCCGAGTTACCGATACAGGAAGTACAGCCATAACCGACCACATGGAAACGCAAAGCTTCCAAGTCATCCAACAACCCAGAGGCTTCTAGGTAATCGGTGACCACCTTAGAACCTGGAGCCAGGGAAGTTTTGACCCACGGCTTGACGTCAAGTCCACGCTCACGGGCCTTTTGGGCCACCAGTCCGGCGCCGATCATCACGCTTGGATTGGAGGTATTGGTACAGGAAGTGATGGCCGCAATAACAATGCTCCCGTCCGATAGCGCAAACTCTTCGTTATTGATCTTCACTTCCACTGTTTTTAAACCATTCTTGGTTTTTGTGGCGATTTCTACATCTTCCGGAAGATCCCCTGGCTTATCCACCGGCTGTCCACCACCTTCGCTAAACCATCGGCTCTTATCTCTTTTATCGATCGGGATATACTCCCTCCCGTGGACTTCCTCCAGCAATTCGCCAAACTTCTCTTTAAAGTTCCTTACCAAAATCTTGTCCTGCGGACGTTTTGGTCCGGAGACGGTAGGCTCAACAGTGCCCAAATCCAATTCGACCAAACTACTGTATTTTACGGATTCTTCATCCTCTCGCCATAACATATTGGCTTTGGCATAATCTTCCACCAGCTTGATTTGGTCTTTCGACCTGTTGGTCTTGCTCATGTAATCCAAGGTACGGTCATCTATGGGGAAATAGGTTACCGTACAGCCAAACTCAGGGGACATATTGGAGATGGTTGCCCTGTCCGGAACCGTTAAGGTGTCCAAGCCAGGTCCAAATACCTCCACAAATTTCCCCACGACACCGTGTTTACGCAAAAGCTCCGTAATGGTCAATACCATATCCGTGGCCGTAGTCCCCAAAGGCAATTCCCCGGTCAACTTAAGTCCTACTACCTGCGGCATGATAAAATAGATGGGCTGTCCGAGCAGGGCCGCTTCCGCTTCTATTCCCCCTACTCCCCAGCCTACGACACCAATGCCATTCACCATCGGGGTGTGTGAGTCGGTGCCGACCAAGGTATCGGGAAACACATTGCCGTCGCGTTCGATGACGCCTTTGGCCAAATATTCGAGGTTTACTTGATGGCAGATGCCCATACCTGGGGGAACTACCGAAAAGTTATCAAAGGACTTCTGGGCCCATTTTAAAAATTCATAACGCTCTCCGTTCCGCTCATATTCCACATCCACATTTTTCTTGTAAGAATAATTCGTCCCGAAATAATCTACCTGTACAGAGTGGTCAACGACCAAATCCACCGGAATCAGTGGATTGATCTTTTGCGGATCTTTCCCCTTCCGTACTGCCTCCGCTCGCAAGGAGGCAATGTCCACTACTGCGGGCACACCTGTAAAATCCTGCATTAAGACACGGGCAGGTTTGTAAGGAACATCCTTATCGGAAGCCTCAGGCTTCCAATTCAGCAACGTCTCGGTATGCTCTTTGGTGATCGCAAAGTCATCATAGTTCCGAAGCGCGTTTTCCAGCAATATACGGATTGAAAACGGAAGCTCATTGATCTTGTGGCCCTGCTCCTGCAGTGCCGCTAAACTCCAATAGTTTAGTGACCCTTTGGCGGTGTCAAGTTGTTTTTTAATATGATAAGGATCTAGTGACATATGTTTTTAATGGTTATAAATGGTAAAAATAGTTTCTATATAATAACTGCTTAAAAAACAGTATGATTCCTTAATATAAGTTTTTTTACAGTAAATTGTAAGTTGTAACCCAGCGCATAAGAGCTGGTTTGCTTTTATTGTACATCTTTAAATCGCCCATACTATGAAAGCAGTGCTATATGCGTTTTCTGCTCTTCTAATTATCGCAACTTTAATGCCACTGGTAAAAAAAGACTATTGGACTTTTCGGATTTTCGATTATCCTCGCTTCCAAAAGTTATGGTTAATATCGGTTTTATTAATCTGCTGGACAATTGTCGGTTATGAGCATTTATCAAAAGTCGATTTAGGGATTGTAATCATCCTTGGATTGCTGTTTTTGTACCTTCTCAAGCAAATAGTTCCCTATTCGCCCTTCCATACCAAAATGGTCAAACCGGCCAAAAAGCATGAAAAGACCACGGTCAAGGTACTCGTGGCAAATGTCTATCAATACAACAAGGACTACCAGAAATGCCTGCAATTAATCAAGAAAGAGCAGCCTCACCTTTTCATGTTGGTCGAAACCGATCAGCACTGGGCAGATGCCATTGCAGCACTGAAAGTGGATTATTCCTATCAGGTTCTCCTCCCACTGGAAAATACCTATGGCATGCTGTTGTATTCCAAATTCCCACTTCAAAATATCGAAATCAATCACCTCATTGATCAGGACATTCCCTCCATCTTTGCCGATCTGCAGATTGATGGACAACTCATTAAGCTATTTGCCATCCATCCTACCCCTCCTGTGCCCGGAGAAAACACCCATAGCACTGAGCGGGATGCGGAGATATTGATCGTAGGGAAAAAGGCCAAATCCGAAAAAAAACCCATCATCATCATGGGGGACCTGAATGATGTAGCCTGGAGCTATACTACGGAGCTTTTCCTAAAGATAAGTGGTATGGGCGATCCCCGGATGGGACGCGGGATGTACAGTACCTTCCATGCCAAATACCCCTTCCTCCGCTGGCCTTTGGACCATATATTCTTAAGCCACCAGTTCCGCCTCAAAAAAATGATGGTCCATCCATCCATCGGTTCGGATCATTTCCCGATCAGTGCGGATTTGGTCCTGGATAAAAACAACGAAAACGAGCAGCTAGAGGCCGATATGGAGGATAAAGCTGACGCAGAGGAAAAAATCATCAGCGGAATAGAGTTTTAACGAACCATCTAAATTCCTTATTCAACTGTAAAAAAACCTATATTAATTGTATTTCACCAATTATTGGTAAAGCATAAAATCGAGTAGGAAGCAAAGATAGGGAGCTACCCTAACTTTGCTGTCCTCTCACACCACCCAGCGTACGTGGGTCGTACTGGGCGGTTTCTTTAAATGTTTAACGTAGTTTTCCTTGAGGCTGTATAGGCCTATTGTACCGAACCATTTCAGGTTCATTGCCTCATGGGCGGCAGGGGTCACTGATAACCTGTACCATCCCTTCGAACTTCCCGCAGTCGCCCAACTCCTGTTCCATGGTACGCCAAGGCGGTGTAGGAGCTTTGCCATCGTAAATGCCCGCTTACATTGCTTAAGACGAAAACACCTTATCCTGCGGTTAAGCCAACCTTCTATTGCCTTTAATCTTCCGATCATTTGGGCATTTTTGAAGTAGTTGAGCCACCCCCTCAGGATGGGATTGAGCTCCTTCACCAACTGTTCAAGGCTTATCCCCCGATTTCGTTGGGTAAGTTGCTTGAGCTTTGCTTTCAGCCGTTGCTCGCTGGTCTTGCTAAGCCCCAACCTGCCTTCGATCAGGATGCTGTGGCCAAGAAAATTCAGCTCGTATGGCCTGCTTATCTTGCTCTTTGACTTGTTCACTTTCAGCAGCATACGCTGCTCTATGAACGCTGTGAGACTCGATAACACTCGCTTTGCAGAGGGTTCACTTTTGACCATAACGATCAGGTCGTCTGCGTAGCGTACAAAGCGGTGGCCACGTACTTCCAGTTCTTTGTCCAGTTCATCCAGTATGATATTGGAAAGAAGTGGGGATAGTGGACTGCCCTGGGGCATGCCTTTTACCCCTTGGCTCACCAGTCCGTCTTTGAGCATACCTGCCCGAAGGAACTTGCCAATGAGCTTCAGCAGGGTTTTGTCTCCAATCCGTGTCCCCAACAACCACATAAGCCTGTCGTGGTTCACTGTATCGAAGAACTTCTCCAAGTCTATATCTACTATCCAGTCCCGGCCTTCTGACACTTCTTGACCGGCCTGTCTGAGGGCATCATGTGCCCCTCGGTCTGGCCTAAAGCCGTAGCTCCTGTCCGAGAACGTGGGATCGTAGTGTAAACTTAGTACCTGACTGATGGCTTGCTGTACCAGCCTGTCTTTTACCGTGGGAATCCCAAGGATTCGTACTCCCCCATTGGGTTTGGGTATCTGTACCTCACGTACGGATTCTACCCGATACTTACCCGTGATGATTTGCGATTGGAATTCATGGTAATGACTTGAAAACCACTGCCGTAACTCCTCCACACTCATCCCGTCAATTCCTGCACTGCCCTTGTTGGACACTACTTGCCGCAGGGCGGCAACAAGGTTTGAGGGGGACACTATCTTCCCCATCAATTCCTTGGTCAAGGCTCGTTCTTCCGTGCACCTTGACAACCACTCTCGCCTAACCTTGCCGCCTTGATTGCAGAATACGTCTGCTCCCTTGACTGCACGGACGCTCGACCATTCGTCCAGTCCTGCTAGACTCATCTGACCCATTATACGTTTTCCTGCTTTCATTGTGGTTGTTGCAATTTGTCCGGTAACTGCTCCTTGTTTAAAGATTTGGCCCTTCGCTCCACTCCCATTACAGGAGCTTCCTCACTACTATGGCCGCTGCTGACTTCTGATAGCCTCTCGGATATACAGACCTCCCGTGTTAAGCTAAACATCACCTACTTTATACTACTGGATTTACCTCCTTGAATTACGTTTGGACTTCGGACTTCGGTGTATATTGCCACCTCATCCTCCAAGTAGGCCTTATATCCAGTTCTTATTCATTAGGACAAAGCTTTGTTTTAGGCTTCTTTCAGATTTTGGGTCACCCCAAACACCCTTGCCCTCAACTAATGGTTCGTGCCAACCCGCCCATAAGGGACTTAAACCCTCCTGATGTTTAGCATGCACGGCAAACAAAAAACGGCTGCTCATTATGAACAGCCGTCAAGCGTGTTTCGTACTATTGCTGATTAATCATTGGCTTTTTCAGCTTCCTCTGCGGCTTTGGCTTCCGCTTTTGCCTTACGTTTATGTGCTTTCCGCATGATCCAAGCATACTTTAGCGCCTCCAGGTTTTCATTTAGAAGTGCTGTGCTGGTCTCTGCATTTTTGAGCGTGGCCTTGATGTATTCCGCAAATTCCTCATCGTTTAAGAGCATGCCTACCGCATTGTCATCGGAATTCAGTTTTTCACTGGCGTCCTTAAAGTTGGTCGCTGCCGCAGTGGCCGTCATACTGGTATTTTCCAGTTCACTGGCCGTCCTTTTCAAGCTGGAATAAATGGTCGTATCATGGGACAGCTCATAAAGCATGGTACCTTCCTTTTCCAAGCTGGACGTAAAATTGCCCAAGTCTTGGGTAATACGACTGCTGTTGGCCGCGGTCCGTTCCAGGCTCGCCAATGTATTCTTAAAATTATCCGCCAACAGGCTATCGGTCAAGACGGCTCCTACGATTCCCTCTCCATTGGCTATTTTACCCGTCAGCACTTTCAGGTCGTTGGTGATGGACACAAGGTTTTGGTTGTTTTCCTGCAAGGTTTCCATCATATTATCGGTATCCAGGGGCATAATCGCTTGCAACCGGTCACCATCTTCAATGGCTGGCGCTTGGGTGGTTCCACCATAAATGACAATAATTTTGTTGCCGATCAGGCCATCGGAACTGATCGTGGCCTTGGAATCCTTCCGGATATATTCCTTACTGTCCGCGTCCACGTTCATGGCAATTTCTACCTGCGAATCACCATAAAATTTAATGGAAGTCACCGTACCGATCTTCACTCCCGAAAACCATACGTTATTTCCCGGCTGAAGTCCTTGGACATCATCGAAGACCGCTTTCAGGCCAACGCTTTTCACAAAAACCTTTTGCTGAGCTCCTAAAGTCAAAATACCGACAACCGCAATGATAATTCCTACCAAAACGAATATCCCGACGATTACTGATTTTTTATTATCATTTCTCATTATGTAATGAAATTATAGTCATAAAATGATTTCACTCGCTGATCTTCAGGTGTCTTGAACACCTCTTCAAATTTGCCTTCGGCACCAAACTGGCCATCCAATAGCACCGCTACCCTGTCTCCGGTATCCCTGGCACAGGTCAAATCGTGTGTGATAATGATAGAAGAGGTATTGTAATTTTCCCTGACCTCATTGATCAGGTTATTGATATCGCTACAGGTAATGGGATCGAGGCCTGCTGTAGGCTCATCATACAGCATGATTTCAGGTTTGAGGATAAGGGTTCGCGCGATACCTATCCGCTTTCTTTGTCCTCCAGAAAGTTCTGAAGGCATTTGGTTGATGGTTTGGGACAGGCCTACAGCTTCCAATACCTCTTCGACCATCTTATCCTTTTCGGTCCTGCTCAGCCCCTTAACGTTCCTCACCAAGGGGAATTCCAAGTTTTCACGGACGGTCATACTATCGTAAAGCGCACTGGCTTGAAATGAAAATCCAATTTTCAATCGCAGCTCATTGAGGTCTTTCGCACCGAGATTAGATACTTCTTTTCCCAAAACGTTCATGGTCCCTTCGTCCTGTGTAAGCAGCCCCACCATGATTTTGATCAAAACGGACTTTCCTGTACCGGATTTTCCCAAAACCACTACGTTTTCCCCTTTATACAGGTCCAGGTCCACTCCCATCAAGACATCCAATTCTCCAAAAGACTTTTTCAATCCCCTGACTTCTACTACTTTTTCTCTCATAGCTTAGGACATTCGGATAAAGTTAACAATCTGCAGTGCCAGCAACTCTTCTATAAAAATCAAAAACATCGCCAACACCACGGAAGCATTTGCTGCTTTGCCCACTCCTTCCGTTCCTTTGGAGGAATGGTACCCTTTATAGCATCCCACTATTCCGATGGTAAAACCAAATACCAGCGACTTGAGAATGGAAGAAAAGATATCCAGAAAAGAGATCGCTTCAAACACTTGTACAAAATAGGTGGAAAAGCTGACACTTTCATTGCTGTTTACCGAAAGGAAAGCCCCCATCAACGCGACAAAGTCCGTGTACATCACCAATACCGGGATCATGAAAGTGGTCGCCAGCACACGGGTCACCACCAAAAACTTGAACGGGTTGGTAGCGGACACTTCCATCGCATCAATCTGCTCAGTCACTTTCATCGAGCCAATCTCCGCCCCGATACTGGATCCTACTTTACCCGCCGCTATCAGCGCGGTCACCAGCGGTCCCATCGCCCGCACAATGGCGATGGAAATCAGTGATGGCAGCCAAGAGGTCGCCCCAAATTCTGATAAGGACGGCCTGGACTGATTGGTGAATACAATTCCGACAATAAAACCGGTCAAGGAAATCAGTGCCAGGGAATTATAACCAATCTTGTAGCATTGGCGAATAACCTCCTTAAACTCATAGGGAGGCATCCAGACTTCCTTAAAGAAGCGCTTGATAAATGCAAAAGCATCCGCCAACCCAAGCATCATCGAATCGATCTTCGGACTGATCAAATGCTCTCTATTATTGGATCTATTAGCCATAAATTAAACTTGAATGTGCGAAACTAATAATTTTAGCTCGATTAGACTTATTTAAAATTGATAAATGCATCACAAAATATCTTCTAAAGATTCTTTCTTCAAGGGTTTCACCAAAAAACCGCTGACCATGTCATACTGCCTACTTCTGTCTTCGTCCCTTGGATCGATCGAAGAAGAGAGCATGCGAACCTCCACTTCTATCTTGCGTTCGATCAATTGATCCAAAAAATCCCATCCCTTCATCTCGGGCATGTTTATGTCTAGCAAAAGTAAGTCCACTTTATGTTCTTCCAACCACAATAAGGCCTCAATTGGATTTGCAAAAAAATACAAATCCAACTGGGGATTGTTTTTCAGCAACAACCTCTTATTGATCAGGTGTTGTACTTTGTCATCATCCACAATCAGTATGGACTTTGATCGAAGATCAGTCATAGGTGTATCAAATTGGTTTTGTACCATTTCATCTGCAAGTATTTCATTCATTCTCCGCACTTCTTCATCCAGTTCCTCGGTAGACTGGCGGAGCATCTCAAGGATCTCCTTGTTACCTTGATCCTCCTTGATGAAGTTTACCATTCCGAGCACATTGGAAAGTGGCCTTCTGAGATTATGCGAATTCATAAAGGCAAACTTTCGAAGACGGTCATTTTGCTCTTTCAGTGAGGCATTCAAAATTTCCTTTTCCAACATGTTCTGATGGATGGAAGTATTATCCACGGCCGCCACCATGAACTTCGCTTTCCTGTCTCTATGAAACGGAACTAAGAACAAATCGACCATTCTCGTTTCACCATTTCTATCCCTTAATTCGCACTTTTTGATGGATTGATTTTGGGCTGAATATACCGCCTTTATTTGAGTAGTGGAAATACCAAAAAACGATTCAAAATCAATGGCGTTCTTTCGTCGGATCTTTCCTCCAAAAATGGCTCCTGCCATGTTGTTGGAATTTATGATTTTCCCCGTCTCCCTATCGACAACCCACATGCTTATGGGTATGTTATCGAAGACCGCTTCGTATCCCTCCCAAACTCTCCGGTCCAACTTCATGGAGCGCTCTACCGAAAGGTAAATCAACAAGCCTGATGCCAACACAAACAAAACAGCCTTGACCACTTCAAAAATGACCATATTGGATAACCCTAGATCTTCTTGTTTCTGGTCAAGAAACAATGAAGAAAAAGTCACCCAACTTCCTCCTACAAGAATATATATGATGGCTATTCTGAGACTAGACTTCATTCGAACTTTTGCTTGTAAACTAAGATATAAAAAATATTCCCGCAAAACCCTATACCGCTTCAACAACAAGGGTAAATTTTGTATTAGTTTCACCTAAATTTATTAGATACAGCTAAATTAGTGTAGGCTAAAAATATTTTATATAGCTATATTTCAACATTTTAAATACTTTATATTTAATCTTTACATTAATATAACCTCCCTAAAGAACAAACAATTTAATTTGGATAAATTATTCCTCATGGATGGGCTCCTCAGCATGTAAAAGAGCATGATTCGTTCTCTTACGCCCGCACTTTCTAACTAAAAGCTCCCTGAAATCCCACCTAACGTTCGCCAAGACAGCCCTTGTTAAGGTGGGAAAATGAAAGTAAAATAGGCCGGTATTTCCTTCTTCCACCCTACCCTTGGTTATGGAAACCACCATGGATTTGACTTTTATTTTCCCTGCTAATAGCACCAGATCTCGCCACGACATAGGGGATAAAAATCAGTCAAAAAATTTCCAACATGGGAAGTTTATCCGTATCTTCAGTAAAGGATAAAAAAATGAAAATGGTCCTTTTCACAAGATTTATTTCCTGTAATAAAACGGACCATTCCATCAGTGAAAGGCCGCTAAAAAAAGCCAAGAATCCAAGGCAGTTTACTGGCCTAAATTCCCTTAAAAAGTTCCCGTCTTTTTAGGTGAAAAAGTGGCCCAAAAAACGATCAAAAAAAATGAAAAAACACCTCTCTATCTTCGCCCTCCTTATGGTCTTGTTTTCGCCAGTTTTTGGACAGGAAAAGTTCGATGAAGCATTGGCAAAAAAATACGAAGCCGACGATTACGGAATGCGAAAATACGTCATGGCTTTTCTTAAAAGAGGACCAAAAGTGGAGCAGTATTCCGATGAGGAAAGGGCCAAAATCCAAGAGGGACACATGGCACATATTGGGAAAATGGCAGAAGATAAAACCCTCGTATTGGCAGGGCCTTTTTTCGGAAAAGGGGATCTTCGCGGCATTTTTATTTTTGATCTGGAAACCATAGAAGAAGCAGAAAAACTCACTGCAGAAGACCCCGCCATCAAGGCCGGTGTCCTCCAAATGGAATTGCTGGAGTGGTATGGATCCGCAGCCGTCATGGCGATCCCCGAGATCCATGAAAAAATCCAAAAAATAGATTATTAGTACATCCCCTATGGCTGCCCTCTTCCATAATCAATTGTCTGACATGCTAAGGGAACGCGCTGAATTTAGCGGCCGCATATATCCTTGAAAGGACAATATTGGCACTTCTTAAGGTCTTCTGTCTGATCGAACGGAATGGACTCATCAAAAATTTCCGAGAGCATTCCCTTCAGGCCTTCTTCGAATTGCTCCTGAAAATCCAGGTAGTTATCCAGTTCCTCTTTTTTGCCTCCCCTTTCCTTAACCTGCAGATAAGGATTGAAATCATCATTGAATATCTCCTTGAGGTTAATAATGGCCGGTTTGAGCGGTGTTTTGTTTTCAGGAAACTTGGCTTGGTATAACAAACCATATATCAGTGTTTGCATGGCAGCCTTGTTCCTTTTGGTATCCTCCCGATCAAACAGGGATGGTATGGAGGGAAAATCCTTGGTATCCTGGCCAGACTTATAATCGATCAGCCGGACCACACCGTCCTGCTTGTCTACACGGTCTATGATCCCTTTCAGGGCCACAGCATATTCTTCTCCATTTGCCGCTACCGGAATGGCCGTTCGATAACTAACATCCTTTTCCAGGGACACCAGCTCGAACGGGGCCCCTTGTTGATCCCACTTCAGGAGTGCTTCAATGTATTTTTGCAATACATCCCTGACGATGGCCAACTGTCCGCTCAGGCGGGTGTCGGCTTCTTCTTCCAGATGGTAAAAGTCCCTAATGGCCTTTTCGATGGCGGGGCCAATGAATTTATGGAGTTGCTCAAAATCCCCTTCCGTGACCACCCGCCGTTTCTTTCGCTCCATAAAGCCCTTGTAAAGGTATTCCAGGCTGTAATGGGCCAAATTACCAAAAACCGCTGGACTGACCTCTTCTTCCACTTGGTCCTTCTCGGTGATATTGGCCAAATAGCGGAAGTAAAATTTCAACCGGCAGTCTAACCATATGCTCAATGCCGAAGGGGAAAATGCCGTAACCGAATTCCCGTCTTCCTTGACCAAATATTTGCCCAATAACGCCATGATCTCGTCCGTTTTTTTAATGGTGATCGGCTCATCTGGATGTACATCCACCGGAACGAACACCACCTCCTCAGGAATGTCCCTGTTCATCTCCATGGTCATCTGGCGAATGTATCGGCTCATCTCCCCTACCTTGCCTTGATCCGAAGCTGTGGAATAGATCATATGAACTTCCTCCGCCCGATGGAGCAGCCGGTAAAAAGTATAGGCATAAATGGCATCATTTTGCTCCTGGACAGGGAGCCCGAATGCTTTGCGGATATTGAAAGGAATAAGGGAATTCAGCCCGCCGGAGGGAGGAAAACTGCCCTCGTTCATATTGGCAATGATTACCCTTTTAAAGTCCAGGTTACGGGATTCCAATACCCCCATGACCTGAAGTCCTGCTAGCGGCTCTCCCTCAAAGGGCAGCCGCACCTCTCGAAAAACCTGCCTGAACAGCCTGATAAAAAATTCCAGGGTAATGGTAATCGATTCCTGCTTCGAAAAAATCTCCTTCAAACGGGTAAGCTGCTTGTGACATTGGTAGAGGTAACTTCGCTGCAACTGATCTCCCTCCAACCGTTCTGCCAACAGCAGCATCAAACGCTCCAAATAGGCAAACAGCCCGGAGGTCTCCAGCTTTTGAAAGATCAATTCATAGAGCTCCCCTCCTGCCTGCAACGCTGACTGTGGAATATACACCTGGTTTTTACGCTGGATGTTTTCTAGCAATGCATCCGCAAATTGTTCCTTTTCAGCCTTTAGGTAGCTTGTGGCAAGCAGCTCCTTGACGGCCTGATGGTAAAAGGTCACCGTCCCATTTTCTACCTTTACATACCGCTGAAGCTCTAGGACGGCCTCCAAAAATGCATAGACGGGAGCATTCCGAATGGGATACCCCATGGTGACGTTCACCTTGTCCACCTGCTCGGGAAGCTGGTTCATCACCGGAAACAGCAATTGCTCATCAGGAAGGATGACCACCGTTTCTTCGGGCACCTCATCTTCACCAAGCCCTTCCAACACCTTTCCGATCAGGTTGGCCTGGTTGATTTTTAGCGGGGTTTGGTAAACGTTGGTTTTTGCCTGAACTTGCTGGATTCGATCGGGAAGCTTTTCCGGAAACGTGGGCCCGAGCACGGGATCCTTTTGATATTCCCTGAAAAACAAACCGGCTTCCTGCTGGGGATCATTCAAGTAAAACGCATCCAAATCCCAGTAAACCGTCGCTTCAAATTCCTTTACAAAATGCTTGATCAACCTTTCCTCCGTGCCGGTAAAGGCATTAAATCCCACAAAGGCATAATGGACATTAGGGTGCTCCAATTGATCCATTCTTTCCACCACCTGCCGATAAAGCATCCCGGAATAGGCGTAGCCTGATGCTTCCAAGACACTTTTAAACTGCTGGTAAAGGGGCCACAGCAATTGCCAATACCGGATAAATTTATCCTTGTGGCCATTTTCCCCTATCCTTCCCTCACGTTCAAATGATTTCCAAAATTGCTTCACCAAGGCTATTTGACTTTCGGTCAAATAACTCAGATCAGTCTCAATTTCCTTTATTTCTGCCACCAATTTGTACAGCTTGGCCGGATCGACCATAAACTGATCAATGTCATTAAAGTCCTTGAGGATCATTTCTCCCCAGAAGTAAAACCGATCAAAGGACTCAGCATCTGGCTGCAGATCGCGATAGACACGGTACAATTCAAAAATCAAGGTCAGCTGATCAGCAGGTTGGTTATGCGCAAACTTATAAAAAAGCTCTTCCACGGTCAGCACGGAAGGCATCCATTGGGGCTTGTCGATTAGCTTGCCCAAATACTGGATAAAGAACAGTCCAGCCCTTCTGTTAGGGAGTACTACGGCTACTTTGCTGAGGTCATCATGACGCTGTAATAAATCGGATGCGGTGTCTTTAAGAAAACTCTCCATGGGAGCTGGTTATTTATCGAATGATCTTTAGTTAATTAATTCAAAAAGCCGAAGTCTATTTCTTATCTCTCCGGCCAAGAAAAACTGCTGAATGCTAGTCAAACAAGCCATATTGACCACCATTAGTGGCCGATACTTCCACAATCTTCCCGGTTTCGAGGTAACAGAGAAATCCTCTGACCTGAAAATGACCAAGGCCTGCCACCAACTGCATGTATTCCCTCACCTGCCTTTGGTACTTGTCCAGTTCCTCGCCGGTTTTAAAATCCACTACCTCGGCCACGTTATCTTTGATTACGATTCTATCCGGTCGTTTTTGCCTGCCCCCGGGAAGAATGACCCCTTGTTCGGTCAGCACCCTTCCTTCTCCTTCAAACCATGACCGAAACTGCTCATTTATAAACAGCTTATCCAATTGCTCACTGACAAGGCTCCGCTCTTCTTGGTCCAGTCTCCCTTCAAAATAAAAAGCCTGCAATTGGTCCATGGCTGCTTGATGGCTGTCTGACTTTTCCAATAGTTCATGGATCAAGAGCCCAAAGCTTCTTTTATGCCGTTGGGCCAGTCCCTCTTCACTGAAATCCACGGCATATTTTTTGACTTCCAGCAGTTCCCCCCAGTGCCGGTGGTTCCAGGTCAGCCATTGATCCTCCGCAGGACGAATGGCTGGTGATGCTCTGCTTCCTTCTGGCCAAGCCCCCCATTCAAACACATTTAAATCCTGGTCAAAACATTCCGAAAAGTCGTGGGAATCGGTTTTGAGCTTTCCTTGCTCGACCAGCTCCAGCAAGTTTTTTTCCAGGGAATTAAGCGAAATCTTAGTGGTTTGTTTCACCACCTTCTTGGGACTAAGGGTCCACAATACCTCCTCTGCCCTGGTCAAGGCGACATAAATCATGTTCAGGGTATCCAAATAAGCCATGGTCACCTCTTCCAAATGCACGGGCTGAAAGATAGAATCTGCCAATTCCTTTTTAAGCGTCAAAGGAATCACGGCCTCCACGTCCTCGGCCGTATCCCTAAAAGGTGACCAGATAATATTGTCTTTGGAATAGTCCACGATCCTCCAGGTCAAAAAGGGCATCAGTACCACTTTATATTGCAGGCCCTTGGATTTATGGATGGTCATGATCGGCATGGCATCGTGTCCTTCAGGAATCTTTACCGTACGCTTTTCACTATTTTCTTCCCACCAATTGAGAAAACCGGAAAGATCCGCCCGATTATTGGCTACGTAATCATAAACGGCTTCCTTAAAACCGGATATATAGGCCAGCTCGGTCCTCAGGTCGTTAAAGCCTAAAATGTCCACCAACTCCTCCAGCAACTCCATCAGGGGCAATCGGGCGATCCGCTGCTCTTCCTTTTCAAATGCAGCAATCTTTTCCGCCAACCATGCTGGCTTTTCCAAAGAAGAGAAGACCTCATGGGAGATCGGCTTTCCGTTAAGTGAACTCCAATAAAACCACATGGTCTGAAACGGAACGGGATCTGCTGGATCGGCCAAATAGTTCAGGGCAGCAATAAGGGCCTTTACAGTAGCTGCTTTACTTAAAAACATAGACTCGTCAGAAACCACGTCAAAACTGTATTCCAGCTCGGGATGTTCGTGCTTATAGGCCATCAAAGCATCGGTGATCATGGCTCCCTGGTGCTTTTTTCTAACCAAGAAGGCAATGTCCTTTGGCCGGTAACCCTGGTCCTGAAGGGTCATGACCATTTCTGGAATTTTCGCCAAAACCGCTTCCTCATAGCCAGGTTCCTCCTCCTCGTTGGACGTTTCCAAAAACTCCATCCGCACCAATCCTTTAAAATCGCCTTCATTTTTGGCACTCGGTACCTTCTGGGCCACATCTTGGTATGCCTTGGTCAATATCCCTGGTCGCTGGTGCCCTGTTTCTCGCTCAAAAGTGCTCTCCAATTGCGCGGGAAGCGCACTAAAAAGGGCATTGTTAAAAGCCACCACGTTGGGCAGGGAACGGTAATTGGTGTCCAGCCCCTTTACTTGTATGCTCGAAGGACCGATATCTTCTTCGACTTTCTCCAGCAGCAGCTTCATATCTCCCCCTCTCCAGCGGTAAATGGACTGTTTTACATCTCCTACGACCAGGTTGGTGTGCTCATAGCCAAGGGAGTTTTCCAAGAGGGGTTTAAAACTGTCCCATTGAAATCCAGATGTATCCTGAAATTCATCGATTAAAAAGTGTTTATATTGATTGCCTACCTTTTCGTAGATAAATGGTGCATCGTTCTCTTTGGTAATCTCTTTCAAAAAATCGTTGGCATCGGAAATCATCAGGATATTTTCCTCATCCTTCAGGTCCCGGAGCTCTTCCAGCAGGTTTCTGAAAATACCATAGGCATAAAAATTCATGTCTATGGCCTGATAGGTCAACCACTCCTTCCGTAAGGGCACAAACTCCCGGTAAATATCTCCCAAGCCTGCATGGTAGGCGGAGATAATGGCATCTTTTTGTTTGCTTGTCTTGCTATACCATTTGGATTCATTATCAATGGCAACTTTTCTGCTTTCCGTTAATTCGGGAATTGGATTGGTGTGCTCTCCCAACTTATCAAACAGCATGGCAAAACTCCTTCTTCCATAGGGAAAATCCGTCCATTCCAAGCCAAACTGCTGGCGAATGGAATTGGCCTCCATCTTCATCTCCGAGGCCTTTTTATACAAGGCCTGCTTTTTCGTGTTGAGGTAGTTTCTGAATATATCCAAGTTCTGTTCACTGGAAAGAAATTCCCGAATCAACTGTTGGTACTGCTTGAAGTTTTCGGTGAAGATTTCCATGCCCAAGTCCCGGATATTGCTTCTAATATCCCACGAACGGCCTTCTTGAATCTTGGTCAACGCATAATCCACCAGCCACTTGTGTAAATAGGGATCATCCATCACATGCTGAACGACCCTGTCCACCACCCGCTCCAATACGGCAGCTTGGTCCAATGCCACATCAAACTTTGCCTGAAGGTCGATTTCACGGGCAAAAGCCCGAACCACCTTTTGGAAAAAGCTGTCAATGGTGGAAACAGAGAAATTGGCATAATCATGCAAAATGGCCGAAAGCACGACACTAGCCCTGCTTTTTAGCCCTTCTTCATCCAATTGTAAATGCTGCATCAACTGCTGGTCAAGGAATTCCTGTGGTCGAACTTCATTCTTTAGCCGTCCGAGAACCTCCAAGATCCGACCTTTCATCTCCTGGGTTGCCTTATTGGTAAAAGTAACCGCCAAAATCCCCCTAAACGCCATCGGTTGGGCAAGGGCCAATTTAAGGTATTCCAAGGTCAGCGTATAGGTCTTTCCAGAACCTGCAGAAGATTTATAAATGATAAAAGGCTTTGCTTCCATGGTCATGAATTTAGACAAAACAAGGGGAATTTTAAGGATATAAAAAGTCTTTGACACGAAGTGTCACAAATTATACCCATTCCCACACCTCAGCCCCAGCACTAGGAGCACTTGCCTTCATCCCGGGCAATAATTGGGTCTCGCAATTGTGCGCATTAATAATTCCCTATTAATCGAAGTATGCCTATCTTCGCCGTAAACAATGGATCAAGCGAAAAAATCGGGGGATGCATATTTCGATGGTTTAACATCTTCCTAGCCATCGTTCGTTTTCATGCAGCCACAGATGGATGCTACTATGCATAAAAAGGACCTTAAACCTGTGGTCATCTTATCTGTACGTAAAACAGCTTTAAGGGCGTGGATGAATAAAGGTTAAACTTTGATTTGATCATTCCCGAAAAATATGCCTTGACCCTCACTAACCATTTAAATATTGACGTTCGATGTTCTTCTATCTTGCGCAGTTCCTAACCTTTCTGGCCATGCCGCTTACGCTTGTCATCATTTGCTTGTGTTTGGGATTGGTGTGGAGAAAACAAAAGAAAGGAAAGTTAGTGTCCATCCTGGGACTGGTTCTCCTGCTGTTTTTCTGCAACTCCTTTCTTTCCAACACCGCCATGTATTTGTGGGAACCGGCATTTCGGCCAATTGCCACCTTGCCTACTTATGAAGTTGGCATTGTATTGACAGGGGTAACCAACTTGGACAAGACCGCTTATGACCGCACTTTCTTTAACAAAGGAGCTGATAGGGCCACCCAAGCGGTACAACTCTATAAATTGCAGAAGTTAACAAAAATACTGATCACCGGCGGGCAAGGATTGAACCCCACCAATTCAAATTCGGAGGCCAAATTACTGGCAGACTTTATGGAAATGGCCGGAGTTCCCAGGGAGGACATTATCATTGAGGATAAAGCGATCAACACCCGGCAAAACGCCCTTTTCGCGAAGCAAAAGCTAACGGAACTAAATTTTGAACCAGCTTCAAGGAAATTATTGATCACTTCTGCCTTCCACATGAAAAGGGCCAAAGCTTGTTTTGACAAAGTAGGCCTTGCGACCGAGGTATTTCCGGTGGATTATTATGCTTCTGACATCAAAGCCGATTTCAAAAATCTAATTATTCCCACCCCCGATGGATTGGTGCTTTGGCATAAACTGTTCAAAGAGTGGATAGGACTGACCGTTTATAAGCTAGTAGGGTATACTTAAAATAAGGAAGTAGTAAATTTCTTTTCATTCTGTTTACCACGTCTCCGATTTGAGACGCGGCATGGCCCTGATAATATCACTTAGGCTGATCTGTCCTAAAAGTTTCCCGTCCTTGAGCACAGGAAAACGCCTTATCTTCAATTCCAAAAACCGATGGGCTGCATCAAAAATGGTCACTTCTGGATCCATGGTAACCACATCCTTGGTCATGTGTTCTCGTACGCGACCTGCCATTCGTGGGGTATTGTTGTATTTTCCCCGAATGATCTCCTTCAGGCAATCCACTTCAGAAATGATGCCCACAAGGTTTTGGCCATCATCTAACACCGGTGCCCCTGATATCCGCTTTTGGGTCAACACCTGGACGACATGGTCAATGGTATCGTCTGGGTGGAAAGTAGTGAGGTTGGTGGTCATGTGATTGGACACCAAAATCGGCTGTGAAGCGCGCGTTTGGGGTTCCGCCATGCGAACCCCTTGAAAACTTTTTACCATGATTTTTTCGGGTTTATTTGTATTACAAGCTTTATAAGCTACTTAAAAAAACGGACAAACACAAAAGATTCACAAAATATAACTTTAAAAACCCGTATAAACGTATACCAAAAAATCAATATCCCCAATTATTCACCTCCACCACAATTCACTCTCAAGAGCTGAATCCCCTGACCAAAGGTCAACTCCTCTGGTGCCACAAACCGGAAAACCTCCCCCTTCTTTTCCATCGGGCCATATCCTTCCAAGACCAAATTATCCTTAAAGAGAAATGCCACCTCACGTGTTGAAATACGACCTTCAGAAACAAATCGATACGCTGCTATTAAGGTGTCTCCCGAGCGCTCCCCTTCAAATGTTCCGGAATTCAAATCCTTTTCAAACAATTTATAGGTAAGTCTTCCCTTTACCTTTCCTGCGGTATTCTGGTAGATGTGCAGGCGAACGGTATCCTTTTCGTTCAGGTAAGCAAAACAAAGGCTGTCCGGTTCATTTTGGGGTTCGGACGGCGTACGCTCGTTTCCATGTAATCCGTCCGAACCGGTTTCCTTTTTTTGCCCACAGGCTACAAGCATAAGGCACAAAACTAAGGACGTATAAAATCTCGTGTCTACTCTCATCATTGCTGGAGATTAGTTATCCAGCACCCGCAAAAACCTTTCCACCTCTTCTTTACTGACGGTCAAAACCTTTCCTTGATGATCTGGTAGCGCACTTAGGGCCAGGTCCTCGTTCCAAAATTTGCTGGATGAGTTCCTCCAAGCCTTACAACTGGCATGGATTTCCCTGAGATTCCCCGTCGCTGCAAGGGCTTCGACCAATTCCACTTTCATTCCTCCACCGGGCATGATGATAATCCTGTTTCCAGCTTTATGCAAGAGGCTTTTGATCACCTCGGCCCCATCGGTAACGGTGTTTTTTCCGCCTGAGGTAAGAATTCTCCTAAACCCGCATTCAATGACGGCCTCCAAGGACTTTTCCAAATTTCTACTTGCGTCAAATGCCCTGTGAAAGGTACAGGGCAATCCTCCTGCAGCTTCCACCAATTGCTCGCATGCCCCGATATTCACTTCCCCGTTTGGGGTGAGCACACCAAAGACAAATCCATCTGCGCCACAATCTTTTAACAGACGAATATCCTCTTTCATCACCTGCAGCTCGTCATTGGTGTAGACAAAATCACCACCCCGTGGCCGAATCATCACAAAGACCGGGATATCAACCTTACTTTTGATGTACTTGAGCGCTCCTGCAGAAGGCGTCTCTCCTCCCTCCAGAAAATCAGCACAAAGCTCCAACCTGTCAATGCCATACTGGGAAGCCTTGATGGCTGCCTCCACGGTAAACACAGGTGCTTCCAACAAAACCTTAGTCATCTTTAAAATTTACTTTTTGAGTCTACCAAAGCCTTCCCTTCTTTGTGGTGCATGGCATAGTTAAATCCTGGGTGAACGGCATATGCCCCATGTTCTCCATCCTTATTGACGGCCAAAAATCCAGCTTGAATGCCTTCAATTCCCTTATTTTTACTGATCAATCGTCGGACAGCCTCTTCACAGGCTTCTTGGGGACTTCTCCCCTGACGCATAAGTTCTACGATAAGAAAACTACCACAAATCTTGATTATCGATTCGCCCAACCCCGTTGCGGTCGCAGCGCCTACTTCATTGTCCACGTAAAGTCCTGCCCCTATGATCGGACTGTCTCCAACCCTGCCGTGCATTTTATAGGCCAGGCCACTAGTGGTACAAGATCCTGCCAAATTGCCATTTTGGTCCAAGCCTATCATGCCTATGGTATCGTGGTTTTCGATATTGATGACCGGCTTATATTCCGACTTAAGCTTCCACTTCTCGTAAGCTTTTTCGGCCGCAGGACTCAGTTCTTCCTTCTCTATGGGAAAACCTTCCTGAATGGCAAACTGTCTAGCTCCCTCGCCTGCCAGCATCACGTGCGGAGTATCTTCCATCACCTTTCGGGCAAGGGAAATGGGATGTTTTACCTGCCTCACAAAACATACCGACCCGCAGGAGCCGTCACCTTTCATGATAGAAGCGTCCAAGGTCACGATACCTTCCCTATCCGGAAGCCCTTGGAGCCCTACTGAAAGGTTCTTCAAGTCATTTTCTGTGACCATCACCCCTTGCTCTACAGCATCGACGATGTTTCCGGATTTTTCCAAAACCTCCCAAGCTTTGTCATTAGCAGGCATGCCATGGTTCCAAGTCGAAAGGATCAAGGGCTTGTGGCTCTCCCCATTTTTAAGCCCTGACCACTTGTCTACAGCACCTCGGAAGGCCCCTGGTACGAGTAGGGTCGAGGACAAAAGGGAATTTTTAAGGAATTTTCTTCTATCTGACATGATGTGTTCTTTTTTGCATGATTTACCAGTCCGAAAAATAATCAATTTTGCATAGAAATAATATTTCCACCACTCAAATAAGTGATTTTTTTAACTAACTAATCCGATTTAGAGACAAATTTAGCAAAAGTAAGGACGAAAGCTTGGAAGGCTCTGCTTGCGAAGGACGCCCCTTCTTTGGAGCCTATTTCAGTGGCTAAACTTACGCCTTGCTACGAGTGGTTTCTATTGGGCCGCGGATGAAGGCTGATAAACACGGACAGGATGCTTAAGGCATTGCACATCCGTCTTCATCCCTATGATCCTTGGCTTAAAAAGAGGTGAACGTTTACCTCGGACTTGCCTTTGGCTATGAAGAAGGCTCCCTGCCAAGGTTTGGATTATACTGCTAGTTGATCCTGCCATCAGCATGCCCATCATATCCGCGATAAACATTCCCTAAATGCTCCATGAAATCATCATGGATGCATTCGTCCTGTCCATAGTTGACATGCCCTCCTAAAAACCTTTTCCGATTATAAAACCGTCACTGAGAGGCTGAGATGGAGGATTAGGCGTAGGAACCGTGGCAGCCATAGTATTTGGGGATTGGCGCACCCTTTTCCAACCCACATCCTCCTAAAAAGGGTTCGGCATAACGTTTTTAGTACTAAAATAAGCCCAGCTTAGGTTTTAAGGGGAAAGCAACCCCCAGAAATATCGCTTACCCTCTACTTTCCCCGGTCTACCCCATCCAAAGGATCTCGCTAAGCGGAGTACTGGTTTTGATAAAATGCAGGTAAAAAAACGTCCCCGATGGCTTTCGGGGACGTTCTGTTTGACTTCTAAATTCGTTATTTATGGATTACTTAATGGCCTCTATAAATGCCTGTTTGGTAAAATAGTCCTTAAATTCCAAATCCGTCGCTGCCCTGAGTTTCAGGTATGGACTGCGCTGGACAGCCTTTGCCAGGTTTTCATACAGCCGCTCTTCGTCATTGTTTTGGGCGGCCACTAAAGCCAATCCATAAAATGCATATCCGAACTCCATATTGCTCAAGGCACTTTCTTCAAAGGCAATGGCCGCTTGACCATATTCTTCGGCCAAATAATAGGCCAATCCTTTATTGAACATGTTAGTGGCTGTCTCAGGAGCTTTGTCAAGCCGAAGTGTGGCCAATTTATAATCTCCTCTGATGATGTCCAGCGCCCCTCGTTTGCCTTCATTGAAACGCTGGAAGTCGGGGTTGTTCTCTGCCCGGGCATTCGCTTTGGATATTTCGAGGTAAGCTGCCCCGTAATCACCCCACATCAGGTAGGCTTGCCCCATGTTGTGCATGGCTTGGGGACTTTCCCGAATTTCATTGGACATTCTGAAGAGCCTCATGGCCTCATTAACCTTGTTGTTCTTATCGCTGATCTTGATCATGCGATGGGCCTGGTTTAGGTACACTACCCCTAGATTGTTATAGGCCAAGGCCGAACCGTGCTGCTTAAGCATGGCCTCATAGATCAGCTGTTTGTCCTTGAGGCCAGGATTAAAGGTAGCTGCTCTGGCCAGCTCTGCCTCAGTGAGCTCATCACCTGTCGCAGTGCCGTTGATATACTTATTGGCCATGGCGGAAATCTCGGGATCACTTCTGCGGTCCTGTGCCATCATTACCATGATCTTTGCTAGCTGCATCTGGGCAAACCTCTCCTTGGAAAACCGCTGATAGGAAGGAATTTCCTTTAGCTGCTCCACTTTGTGTTCATAACTTTCATCTGCATAGATTACATCGAAGTATTTATCCCGCTCTTGCATATCTATTCCTTCAAATGTCCTGAGCAAATGCCGGAACAACAGCCAATCGGGCTCCTTCCGCTGTAATTCGATTTCGATATTTTCTACGTTACCGGTGTAACCTAACTTTCTCAGTTGCGTCTTCACTTGTTGTTCGGCCACCTGCGCCCTCGCAGCAGTCAAGCTACCATAATCAGGCTCATCAGGAGACGCCATCCCCTGGATCACGATCTTATTGATTTCGGCTTCCTTTTCGACCAATTGCTCCAATTCATTGGTAAAGGCCTCATTGGATGCGGAGGGATTTGCTTGGGCGGAACTTTTGGGGAAATAATAATCCAATTCGTGGGCAGCCATGTTCATAAAGTCATCATCATAGCTCATGTAAGCCCCTACTTCTGGAATGTTTTCTCCAGGGGCAAACTGCCCCACCCTGGCCAAATTTACCGTGCTGATGATGCCATTTGCCAAGGTCATGTACGGTGTAGTATAGGTTTTTCCCGTTTCCACTTCTTCCAAGAGTCCCTTTATGCGAAGTGTTCCCCTATCCATACCTTCCATGTATGGAAAAGCCATGTTGCGGATAATTTCCACTGCCTGCCCAGGTCCTGCCAGATCACTTTCATCTATGCTGATTTCTTCCAATGGAAGTGCTCCTTCCCCATACTGGTACTCCGGCAGCAGTGTATATTTATTTTCCTCTGTGACCAAGCCAGCTGGAATGGTGGCACGTAATTTGAATCGAACCGAATCGTTATGCAGTACCAGCGGGTCTTTGTCCACCTTAATATCCGGCAATCCAGCCTTGTCAAAAAGTGATTGCGTACTACAAGAGACCCAAAACACTGAAAAGCAAACTATTAAAATCTTGAGTGAGTATTTCATAAACTGATTAGGCTTAGGGCGGTTTATTAGAATATTCATTATATTTATATTACTTTTAGCCAATATTTAAAATCCAAGATGATGGAAAAACTGAAAATATTCTTCGAAGACAGAGCATTTGGAGTTTGTTCCAAACTGGGTGAAAAACTCAACTTCCCAATTGATGGCATTCGCCTGTTCTTCATCTACACTTCTTTTATTACGCTTGGCTCCCCGATCATTATTTACGTGACCATGGCCATGCTGATGAAAGTGAGAAAGTTTTTCAGGAAGAGTAACAACCCCGTGCTTTTCGATTAAAGCTCGGGGTAGGTCCGTTTGCCCTTCACGTAATAAGCAAGCACAACTGATGTTACTTCCTTACTAGCTTTCTGGATAGGCAATTTTGATGCCAAAGCCCCTTCCTTTTTATACCTGTTCCGCATTTTCAAAAAATCACGGTACGCTTTGATCACTTGTCCGGCATGGTCGCCCTTTCCCGATAGCACAAACTGCGCGGCCGCTGCGGCATCCAAGGGCATCCTGAACATCATCACTTTCATGAAACCTTCTGTAGTCAAGTTTCTGTGCAGCATCAGGAGGTTGTTTCGAAAATTCAGATAGGTCTTAAACGGACTCGTCCGGGAAAGTGTCCCGCCCCCAAGATGGTAAACAGATACCGAGCCCAAGTACCCCAACTTCCATCCATTTCGGACCATGCGCCAACACAGGTCTATCTCTTCCATATGGGCAAAGAAATCCGCCTCAAACCCGTTCATTTCATGAAAAACATCGGCCTTCACGGCATAACAGGCTCCAGATACCCAGTCTACCTCCACCTCATCATCATACTGACCATAGTCCTTTTCCAAGGTTTCAAACACCCTTCCCCTACAAAAGGGATAGCCTAACCTGTCAATATGGCCACCTCCTGCTCCTGCATAATCAAAACGGGATCTATCCTGTGCTGACAGGATTTTGGGTTGGACTGCGGCAAAGTGCTGATGTGACTTTAGCCAATTGATTAGCCGAAGGTCCCATTGCGGACTTACCGCTACATCGGAATTCAATAAAATATAATGGCGGTACTGTCCTTTTAGCTGTGAAAGTGCTTCATTATACCCCCTGCTGAACCCATGGTTTTTGGCTAGGCAAATAAGTCTCACCTCTGAAAAGTGCGTTTCCATCAAAAGCCGTGAACCATCGCTACTGTTATTATCAACGACGATCACATCAAAAAAACTATTCTCCAAAACGTTCGGAAGGAAGCGTCGTAGCATCCCTTCCCCATTATAGTTCAATATGACGACAGCGGCCTCCTTCATCTGTTCCCCTTTCCTTGTTTTTGGTCAGATGGCGTCCTGCCACAATTCAAAACTTCCCTCGATGCCGCTTTCGTCATGCCAAGTCTCATCCAAACATGCTCCCCATGTCCATACCAGGAATATTGGGCATCATTCCTTCCGTGGCTTTTTGCATCTCTTCCTTGATGATTTTGTCCATCTTTTCATAGGCCTTGTTGGCCGCTGCCACGATGAGGTCTTTGAGCATGTCCTTGTCGTCCGGTGTCATCAAGCTTTCATCAATGGCGATGTCGACCATTTGACGGTGGCCATTGACAATTACCTTCACCATCCCGGCTCCTGCTTCTGCTTCGGCAGTAAGGTGAACCAGCTCTGCCTGCTTTTCTTTGATCTTGGCCTGAGCTTCCTTCACCTTGTTCATGATATTCATAAAATCAAACATAAATTTCGCGCTTTTTTAATTCCAACTATAATTGATTTCAGGTGACTTCTCGTTGCAAGACGCTCCAAGGATCAACATGGAAAACCAACCAATATAAAATACTAATTCAAAACAACCCCCTCACCAGCATGAATAAACTGCAACCTCCCATGTACAGTGTTTCATGAAGTTGGCGATGAATTTTGTTGTGCTATTTATACGTCAACCCAAGGGTTGGCGTTCAGAATACCCCTCTATTCTCAAAGCCATTTAATCGGTGACCAACATGTTCCCGAAAATCGAATTGGCCAGTGGATCGCCGCCCTCCCTAATCAAGGCATAGCATATTTGCTGACATCCGCTAGCTGGCTTTGATAATTCCTATGGCTTCTTCCAGCGTGTGCATTTCCTGCGTTCCTGTCTTTAAATTCTTCAAGGCCACTTTATGGGCTGCGATTTCATCGTCCCCAATCATCATCACGTAGGGGATTTGCTTTTTATCGGCATAATTGAACTGCTTTTTGACCTTCGCGACATCAGGATAGATTTCCGCTGACAGCCCGGCCTTGCGAAGTCCATTGAGCACTTTCAGTCCATAGTTCCGGCCCTTTTCATCGAAATAACCGATCATCACGGATGTCGCCTGCATTTCTTCTTCTGGAAAGAGCCCTAGCTCCTCCAACACATCATAGATCCTGTCCACGCCAAAAGAAAAACCTACACCGGAAACTCCCTCAAGTCCAAACACACCGGTCAGGTTATCATACCTACCGCCACCACTGACGGAGCCAATGGATACATTGTTCACTTTCACTTCAAATATGGCTCCTGTATAATAGGACAGTCCGCGCGCCAGTACCACATCGAAGACGACATGCGCTTGGTTTTCGCCGAACCCTTCCAACAGGGAAAAGACTTCTTCCAATTCGGCCACACCTTTCAGCCCTTCTTCACTTGTGGCTAAAAAGTCCTTCAGGAACTCCAGTTTATTATTGTTATCCCCTTCCAACTTGATAATAGGAGTCAGTTTTTGGATGGCATCTTGGTGAAAGCCTCGCTGCACCAATTCTTCCTGAACCTTCTCCCAGCCAATTTTGTCCAGCTTATCGATGGCCACGCAAAGTTCGCCCTCTTTTCCGGGCGCCCCGATCACCTCCGAAATCCCGGTGAGGATCTTGCGGTTATTGATCTTAATATCATAGTCGCTCAACCCAAATGCAGCAAACACCTTCCTGATCATTAGCAGGATTTCCGCTTCACAGATCAGGCTGTCTGTACCGACCACATCGGCATCACACTGGTAAAATTCTCTATATCGTCCCTTTTGGGGCCTGTCTGCCCGCCACACCGGCTGGATCTGGTAACGCTTAAACGGAAAAGTAATCTCGTTTCTGTTCATCACGACATAACGCGCAAAAGGTACCGTCAGATCATACCTCAGCCCTTTCTCCGCCACTTTAGGCAATACCTGTACCGCACCTTTTTCCAAATCTTCCGGTCGGACTTTTTTGAGAAAATCACCGCTGTTCAAAATCTTAAAAAGCAATTGATCCCCTTCATCCCCATACTTACCGGTCAGCACCGATAAATTTTCCATGGACGGTGTCTCCAACTGCTGGTAGCCAAAAAGGCGGAAAGTACCTTTGATGGTGTCCAGGATATAGTTTCTGCGGGCCATTTGTGCCGGGCCAAAATCGCGGGTCCCTTTGGGTAATGATGGTTTTTGGATACTCATGAATGCTTAATTTTGCCCAAAGGTAAAAAATATCCTCAAAAAAAAGACCATGGCTTTTGGGCCACGGTCTTTTTAAATTCTTTTCGGAGTCATAACGTGTAAATTTTTACCAAATTCTAATCTGTTTTTATTCCATTCAACATCACAACAATAGTGCACTTCGGATTCCTTCAGCAAGCTTTCTGCCGATAGAATGGTCGGTAGGCTCAGATGACTCCGTCTCAATGGACGTCACCGCGGTCTTTCTCCTGATGATTTCCCATACATTGTCCTTGGCCTCTCTCTCACTACTTGCTTCTGTATGGATTTGAAACTCTACATCATTAATCTCAATTTTTATTAGATATTTCATAACTACATCTGTTTAAGCAGTCTAAAATCAAACAATCCATCATACTTTTACACTTTCGTGTCTCCTGCCTTGTTAAGGCTCAGCTTATCATTAAAAATTAATAAAACGTATTTTACACTAAATTATTTGCATTTCGTAAATATAATCAAATTAAGTTTAATGCAAATGATTTTCATAAAATCTATCTTGACCCTATACTTATAGATACGATATGATCCTCATAAGTGGTTTTGGGCAAATAGGATTTAAACTGTTCCAAAAATGATACCAAACACTAACTCGTTATAAATAAACAACGTTAAATCGTGTATTAATGTTCCTTAAAAGACATCTAAAACCACTCCTTACAAGTACATAGTGCCCAAAACCAATGGTGAGGCAAAGAATGAGTTATAAGAATAAGGCAAAAGGTGGCCGGCAAGGAAAAGCTACCTCTAAATCCGAAAAATTGTGCGGTATCCTATGATCACCGGTAACGTATCGTGATGCCTAATGATGATATGGTGGTCTACCCAATCTTCCCTAGGCTACTTAATGGCCGTGTTCGGGAGTCCATGCTGCTGTTAGTCGTGTCAAAGTTTACGTCTCTTCAGGCTTAAAATGGGCGAGCGCCTAGACTTAAAAGGCAATTTTTTAAAATAGACGATATAAACTTTACACAGGCTTAAACATTATACGAAATTTTATTCGTACTTTTGCAACTTAATTAATCCTTATCATGCAGAATATTCGTAACATCGCGATTATCGCACACGTTGACCACGGGAAAACCACCTTGGTAGACAAGATCATTCACGCTTCCAAGATTTTCCGTGAAAATCAGCAATTTGACGACCTTATCCTGGACAACAATGACCTGGAACGAGAAAGGGGCATTACCATCCTTTCCAAAAACGTGTCGGTAAGATATAAAGACATTAAAATCAACATCATCGATACTCCTGGTCACGCCGACTTCGGCGGTGAAGTGGAAAGGGTATTGAAAATGGCCGACGGGGTAATCCTTCTAGTGGATGCCTTTGAGGGACCTATGCCGCAGACGCGATTCGTACTGAGCAAGGCATTGGGACTGGGGTTGACCCCAATTGTCGTTGTCAACAAGGTGGACAAGCCTAACTGTCGCCCTGACGAGGTCCACGAGGCGGTGTTTGATTTGATGTTTAACCTGGATGCTACTGAAGAGCAACTGGATTTCGTGACCATGTACGGTTCCGCGAAAAACAATTGGATGGGACCTGATTGGAAAAACCCTACGGATTCCATTCTTCCGCTTTTGGACACCATCATCGAGCACATCCCTGCCCCTACCATCCAAGAAGGCAGCACCCAAATGCAAATCACCTCTTTGGATTTCTCCAATTTCGTAGGTAGGATTGCCATTGGCCGTTTGAAGCGTGGAACGCTTAAAGAAAACACCCAGATCGCGCTTTGCAAAGCGGATGGATCCATCAAGAAAATGCGTATCAAGGAACTTCATGTATTTGAAGGACTTGGCAAAAATAAAGTAGAAGAAGTACATGCTGGTGATATCTGCGCAGTGACTGGTATCGAAGGTTTTGAGATCGGCGACACCATTGCCGACGCTGAAAACCCTGAGCCGCTTCCGAGAATTGCGATCGATGAGCCTACCATGAACATGCTCTTTACGATCAACAACTCCCCTTTCTTTGGCAAGGAAGGTAAATTCGTTACTTCCAGACACTTAAGAGACCGTCTCTTCAAGGAAATGGAAAAGAACCTTGCCCTTCGGGTAGAACCTACTGACAATGAAGATAAATTCTTGGTTTATGGCCGGGGTATCCTCCACTTGTCCGTACTGATCGAAACCATGAGGCGTGAAGGCTACGAACTACAGGTGGGCCAACCTCAGGTAATCTATAAAGATATCGACGGTGTCAAAAACGAACCAATCGAATCCCTTGTAGTAGATGTACCCGAAGAGACAGCCGGTAAGGTAATTGAGCTGGCTACGCAACGTAAAGGGGAACTACTCGTGATGGAACCACGCGGAGACCTCCAACACTTGGAATTCCGCATTCCTTCCAGAGGCTTGATCGGTTTGAGAAACAATGTGCTGACCGCCACCCAAGGGGAAGCGATCATGAACCACCGATTTGTGGACTACGAGCCCTTCAAAGGCCCTATCCCAGGCAGGATCAACGGATCACTGATCTCTATGGAGTCTGGCCCTACCACCGGCTATGCTATCGACAAGCTTCAGGACCGAGGAACTTTCTTTGTGGATCCAGGAGAGGAAATCTATGGTGGCCAAGTAATCGGTGAACACTCCCGGGACAACGACATCGTGGTAAACGTCCAAAAGGGCAAGAAATTGACCAACATGCGTGCTTCTGGGTCTGATGACAACACCAAGATCCCACCTGCCAAGAAGTTCTCGTTGGAAGAAGCCATGGAATACATCCAAAAAGATGAATACTTGGAGATCACGCCTAAGAGCATGAGAATGCGTAAAATCTACCTCGACGAAGGTGAACGAAACAGAATGGCGAAAAAGGACGCCTAATCGCCTTTTCGTTTTTATATCATACAAAAACTCCCTTGAACTGCTTCAAGGGAGTTTTTTTTTGTTTCTAGCGCAGATCCTAAAAGCACAGAATCGGGTCCCACCAAAAACCAAGCAATTTATTATCGCTACTTTTTGTCAAAATAATACACTGGAAAATCAGCTAATTCCCGACAACTCTTGAACAGCTCACCAGCATGGGTCAATACAAAATCCTCTCTCTCCTCACTACACATCCACTTCCTGTTCGCCTCATTGGTATAACTCAGTGTAAGATAAACCCGTGCCTTACTTGAATCTGACACTTCAGCCTCTCGGTAGGTATAGGTTCCACTGATCTGAAAAGTCTCATCCTCCCCTTCATACTTTTTTACAAATGAACCATCGCTATGGAAAACATACTGTTCCTTGAAATTAAGTTCGCTGGCGCTAAAATCACCAGTCAAACCGTAATTTGCCTTTACCATATCCCACTCCCCCTGAATAGCATGTACTGGGCTAAACCCATCATCCTTGTCACAGGAAAAGGAAACAAACGCAATCATTAAAATCGCAATCGTTACCTTTTTCATATTGTCATTGTTTGGCTAATTCTTGTTGTAATAATTTTCTGCACGGTTTATCTTTAGCGTTCCATTCTGGATCATACATTACTTTTCAAAATACAAAACCCAACCATCACATGGCCCAGCACTTCTGTTAATCAATCGGCCTCGGTAATCCATCACCACCATCTCGGTTTTCAATTGGTTGTTCGCATTACAACTACTCCTTAAATTCACATCACCCGAGGTGTATTGCAGTTGAAAATGAGCCAAATATCCGGAATCTAACCGGTGATCCATCGTAAAATTGCCCTTTGCCAAAAGGTCTCCTGATGCTGAAGACATCATTCTTTCAAAAGTGCTATCCCGATAAAAAACATAGCGCTCTTCCCATAATAGCTCATCACCTTCTTTTGAAACGCCCGACTCGGGAGAAAATGTCTTTGAAAGGATCCATTCCCCATAAACATACTCATCCGGGTCAATATCGGGTGAAACATCACCACAACCCGCAAAAGCGATCGCCACACCTATGATCCAAAGGAAGAATCGACTCATGCTTTCGTCAACATTTCGTATAATTCATTCATTGTTCACTTAGTCAAGAACACATCATTAATTATCATAATACAGCCAAGGCCCATCACAGGGTGCCCAACTTATATTGACCAATTGATTTTCTAAGGAAATGTGCAGCGATTCCCGCTCCACTTCATCGCTCGAACAATTATAGGCCATGCCATCCCCTCCGGTAAACGTTAGCACCACTACGCCCATATAACGGTCCTGCATTTCCTCCGAGACCTTTTCGATCACAAAGGTTCCCGTTGCTTCTGATTGATAATCCTCTGCATCCACCGTTTTGGTAAAGGTACCATCATTGGTAAAGGTGTAGATTTCTTCTCTTTTCAACTCTTCTCCTTCCAAGGTCACATCCACCATTGAACCTACACTTTTTACCAGCTTCCAGTCGCCAGCAACAAATGATTCCTCATAATCAATGATGATTTCTGGTTCCGGATCGTTTTGTGTACATGCACACAAAACGAATAAAAACATAAATGAGGTAAAGAATAGTTTTTTCATAACAATTATGTGGTTTTGCAGTCTATACGAAAAGCATCATGAATGTGTCCCAAAAGAAACTTTTTTATCACATTCTTTTTTTAAAAATCAAGCAATCTCTGCCTTACCCCGTATCATCCCTACCACTGGCACATTAACTGTCATTATCCAACTAAGGAGAATAACAAATTCGGAAGCGCTGGCTGCTTTCTAGGGCATGATTTTTTCATACAACAGGAAAGGGGCTTGACAAGAGATCTCAACCTTACTGTTCAGACTACCATCCTTGCTCAGGACAAGCCATTCGACATTGGGTACCTCGGCACAGCCATTGCGAAGTTGCTGCTCGCCGGATAAGTATTCTAATTTTACCAAAGCACCATCATCGGAGCTAGAAGTCTCCTCCACACTGAAAACTCCTTTGGCAAGGGCATGGCTTTCATCCGATATCCGGTTTTTTTCAAAATCCCCACCCTCACGAAATACGTAGGTCTCCGAGAAAGTCGGTCCATTCCTACCGTATGCCTCTTGATTGAGCAGTTCCCACTGTCCATAAATATACCGTTGTGGGTCTATGTCAGGCTCATCCAGATCACAGCCACCTAACACCATCGTACATCCCAATACCGCAATAAAAAGGTTTTTCATCTTAAAAATCCATTTTTCAAAAAAACTCAAACAATCCATATAAAACAAACAGCGGCTGTCTTATCGATCGAGACAGCCGCTGTTAAGTGCTTTATTCTATAATACAAAAGGCTTATTCACCTTGCGCCAGTGAAAAGCCTCTTTCACCGTCAAAGGTGTACAGGTTTTCGGTCTTGATAAAATCAAAACCCAAGTCTTCCACTTGCTTCAGCACATCCAATACCTGTCCATGTGTGATGGTGGATTGGTCTGCATTGAAGAACCTTACACGCCAGTGATCAGAGCAGAAGGTCTCTTTCATCCCATCAGGATATACTTTCACGCCACGGTTGGTAATCAGCTGCATTTTCAGGCCATCGGCATCCACTGCTCTCAGCTTATCGCCAATGACATTTGCATCACGGTCGTTTTCCTTCCAATCGATAAACACATCCAGACCGATCAGATCCTTCTTGCACGGTTTTCTGTCGGCCAGTTTGATGGCTCCCATATTATCATCAGCCCCATCTCCCTTCTTGAATTCGGCAGGAACCATTTTTTCAGGCTTTTGCCCCAGCCGGTCAATTACAGCTTGTGCAAATTCCTTGGTACCGACCAATTGGGACGAAACTCCTTCTTGGTAAATATCACCTGTATGGATGCCATCTTCCAAGGTTTTCATCCAGGCATTGCTCACTTTTTCCGCCACTTCTGGCTGGCCGATATGCACCAACATCATGATGGCGCCATTGAGCAGTCCGGATGGGTTGGCGATATTTTGACCTGCAATATCAGGGGCAGAACCGTGAATCGCTTCAAACATCGCTACGTCTTCGCCTACATTCGACGAACCGCCAAGGCCTACAGATCCTGTAATCTGCGCTGCCACATCGGAGATGATATCTCCATAGAGGTTAAGCGTGACGATCACGTCAAACATCTCTGGCTTGTCCGCGATCAAGGCGGTTCCGATATCAATGATCTTATGATCTGCTTCAATCTCCGGATACTCCTTGGCCACATCATTAAACACTTTATGGAACAGACCATCGGCCAACTTCATGATGTTGTCCTTGGTCATACAGGTCACCTTTTTCCTGTTGTATTTTTTGGCATATTCAAAAGCATACCGGATGATCTTTTCGGAACCTGGCCTGGAAATGAGCTTTAGGCACTGGTACACATCATCGGTCTGCCGGTGCTCGATACCTGCATACAGGTCTTCCTCATTTTCCCGGACGATCACCATGTCCGTTTCAGGAAAATGGGTCCTGATATAAGGAGAATACGCTTTACATGGCCGCACATTGGCGTATAGGCCCAGCGTCTTCCGAGTGGTCACGTTAAGGCTTTTGAAGCCTCCGCCCTGTGGGGTGGTTATTGGAGACTTTAAAAATATCTTTGTTTCTCTAAGCGAATCCCAAGCTTTTGGTTCGATCCCCGAGCTGATGCCTTTAAGATAGACCTGCTCGCCTATTTCAATGACTTCAGGTTCTATTTGTGCTCCTGCAGCTTCCAAAATCTCCAGGGTGGCTTTCATGATTTCCGGGCCGATACCATCACCGTAGGCTACGGTTATTTTTCTTTTGGATGACATAAAGTATTTTATTAAAGATGTTAACTTTCAAAATATGGTACAAAAATATAAAATTTTGTGGGAGATGACTGCTATCCAAGGCACTATTTATCTTCGGGCCAATGGGAAGCATTCTTCCCCATAGGTCCGCTCACAGACCGGGACCGCTAAGCGTGTCCTTACAGTTCCGGTCACCGGCAAAACCGCTTTGCTCAGCGTATAAATATCCGGTCCTACTCCCAAATGGACTGCTGGTCACCTGCAGGCTTACACATTTTGCAATGTGATGGCAAATGGGGCAATAAAACCCAATAGGGTCACAATCAGGCATAAGCTACCGGTAACGTTCATTTTTACAAGGTTTGCTTTGTGTTTGCTACGGCACCTCGTATATTTGAATTCAAACATAGGTTTTAGAGCATGGCTGAATCTACCAATATCCTTTCTGAAAACAAAGACGGTATTCTCTACCTCACCATTAACCGGGAATCCAAACTCAACGCAATCAATTTCGACACCCTTGAAGAGCTTAAGAATATCTTCAATGAGGTCAGCGACAACAAGTCGATAAGGGGTGTGGTGCTGACAGGTTCCGGGGAAAAGGCCTTTGTCGCCGGTGCGGACATCAGCGAGATAGCGGAATTGAATGAGCTCAACGCCCGTAAGTTTTCCGAAAATGGACAAGAAGTATTCAGCCTGATCGAATCCTGCCACAAACCGGTCATTGCCGTCGTAAACGGTTTTGCCTTGGGAGGAGGCTGTGAACTTTCCATGGCCTGCCATATGCGGATCGCCACCAGCAATGCCAAATTTGGCCAACCAGAAGTCAACTTGGGCATCATTCCCGGCTATGGTGGCACCCAACGCCTCACCTTCCTCATCGGTAGGACCAAAGCAAACGAATTGCTGATGACCGGCGATATGGTGGATGCGGCAGAAGCCAAGGCTCTCGGACTGGTAAATTATGTCACCCAGACCAAGGCGGAAGCCATCCAAAAGGCCGAAGAAATCCTGCAAAAGATCATGACCAAAGCGCCGCTGTCCATAGGCATGATCATCGATTGTGTGAATGCCGTCTACAGCAATGATGAAAATGGCTACCTCATCGAGGCCAACAGCTTTGCCAGATGCGTCAAATCCGAAGACTATTCGGAAGGAACCTCTGCATTCCTGGAAAAGCGAAAACCCAATTTTAAAGGGGAATAGCCCCTCCTTCTTCCGGTTCCATGAGTAAACTCAAACAACTTGCCGGTCAAACTGCCATTTACGGGATCAGTAGTATTTTGGGAAGAGTCATCAATTTCCTGCTGCTTCCACTGTACATCACCTACCTCTCAAAAGAAGACCTTGGCTCGTTTACGGCCATCTATGCCTTCATTGCGCTTTTCAACGTGATTTTTACCTATGGCATGGAAACCACTTTTTTTAGGTTTGCCACTGGAAAAGGCCTGGACCCGCAGAAAGTATACAATAATGTCCAATCCTTGATCCTCACCACTTCCCTGTCATTGGGAGCCTTGCTGTTCCTGAGTGCTGAGCAACTGAGTCTTTGGATGGACTATCCGGGGAAATCCCACCTCTTTCAATGGACAGCCCTGATCTTGGCCATAGATGCCATCTTGGCGATCCCCTATGCGAGGCTTCGCGTAGAAAACAAGTCGCTTCAATTTGCCCTGACCAAGCTACTGAACATCCTGCTGAACGTAGGCTTCAACATCTTCTTTATCGTGGTCTGCCTGCATGTCCACGAGGGAGATTACCTGAAGTTCCTCCAGCCCTTTGTAAATGGTTTTTACCATCCCGAATGGGGGGTGGATTATATTCTGCTTTCCAACCTCTTCGCCAATGCCCTGATCATTCCGGTCCTTTTCTCACTGTCAGGAAAGTTTAGCTGGCAGTTGGACAAAAGCATCTTGGGGCCCATGTGGAAGTATGCCCTTCCGCTGCTGTTCATGGGCTTGGCGGGAGTGACCAATGAAGTATTTTCGCGGTTCTTGTTTGAGTACGTACTCCCCGAAAACTTCTACCCCGGCCTTACCGCCCGTGAGGCGGGCGGCATCTTCGGTGCCAACTTCAAACTGGCCATCTTCATGAACCTGATCATCCAAGCTTTCAAGTACGCCGCAGAACCGTTCTTTTTCTCCCAAAGCGAGGACAAGGACAGTCCACAGCTGTATGCCCGGGTCATGCACTGGTTTATCATTTTCTGCAGTGTGCTGATGATCCTGGTCGCCGTAAACCTGGACATCATCGGCAAGATCATTTTGGGCAACAAGGGCTATCAAGCTGGCATGGACATCGTCCCCATGCTCCTGATGGGCTACCTGATGCTGGGCGTTTATTTCAATCTCAGCATCTGGTTCAAGATCACTGACCGGACCATTTACAGCTTTTACATTACCTTTACCGGTGCCGTGGTCACGGTCTTGGTGATCTTCCTGATGGTTCCCCGATATGGCTACACCGGCGCCGCCATGAGCACCTTGGCCACGTATGTAGTCATGTCTGTCATGTGTTATTTCTTCGGTCAGAAGTATTACCCAATTCCCTACAAGACCATCAGGGATATTTCCTACCTGGTCATTGCCTTTGGCTTTTCCTATTTGGGGTTCTACATCCAGTTGGATTCCAGCATCCTAACATTTGTTTTTCGCAACCTGCTTCCAGTGGTTTATGTAGTTGGAGTGGTTTTGATGGAAAAAAGGGAGCTTTTGGACCTTAAAAAAAATATTTCCCGATAGGTTTTTTCTTCCCCCGGGAGATGCAAATGCTCAGTTATCACTTGCGGATATCACTTCAATAAGCCGTCAAACTTTAGCTATTAAGGTAATCGTAGCGGCGCCACCCCCTCTCCTCCTAACGAAGTGATTTTAAGACACTTTCAGCTCTTTTTGAGATCCCTAGGAACAAGCTACTACATTTCCTAATCTATAAATCGGGTTCAAAGAGCCAGCCGTATTCCTCTGGAGAGCTTTCCCAAAAGGAAGCAACTATGGAAAACCCAATAGTATTAACCGGAATAAACCAAAAAGGAGGAATTAAGCCACACCCTTAATAGCTAGCAAGACATATGGATTCCCCACAAGCATCCAAAACCTTTGGGAGCAAAATATTTTGAAACAATATTATTTTCAAATCATATGATTTATATATTTGAAATCAATAACTCAAAATAGTTTACATCAATAAAAACACCACTATGAATCTACTTTTTGGTAAGATTTTTACAATTTTCTTTCTCATTTGCTGCATTTCACTACAAATGCCCAATGCCCAGGCCCAGAAAGCCTCCAAACAAGAGGTCTTTAACAGCATGCAAAAAGTGGCTGACTGGCAAATCGAAAATTTCTGGGAGGCTGGACACGGCAGACGGGTGCATGAGCCCACCAACTGGACCAATGGCGCCTTATATGTGGGCATGATGAAATGGGCAAACCTTTCGGATGATCCGGCTTACACGGATTTTTTAACCGGCATAGGTGAAAAAACGGAATGGAAGCTGGGCTCGCGACTTGGCCGCTATCACGCCGATGAACATACTGTCGGCCAAATGTACTTGGAGCTCTATCGCAAATCCGGTGAAGAAAAAATGCTGGAACCGACCCAAAAACATTTGGACTTTATCATTTACCACCCCGCCCAAACCTCCCTTCACTGGAACACACCCTTTCACCAAGATCGATGGAACTGGTGCGATGCCCTCTTTATGTCACCACCGGTATGGGCGAAGCTGAGCAAGATCACCGGAGATGAAAAGTACTTGGATTTCATGGTCAAAGAATACAAGGCGACCACCGATTACCTATTTGACAAGAAAGAAAGCCTGTATTACCGGGACGACAATTATTTTTCAGCACTTGACAATGGCACCAAGGTCTTTTGGTCCCGCGGCAATGGCTGGGTCTTTGCAGGACTTACCAACATCATTGCTGAGCTGGAACCAGGCACTTCGGAATACAAGTATTTTGTAAAACTCTTTAAGAAAATGGCCAAACGCCTAAAAGAACTCCAAACCGCTGATGGCTACTGGGCCATGAGCTTATTGGGGGCCGAATTCTACCCAACTCCTGAAACCAGTGGCACGGGATTTTTCACCTATGGCTTCGCCTGGGGCATCAATAATGGCATACTCGACAAGGATGATTACGAAGCCGTCGTTTGGAAAGGATGGAATGCCCTGCAGGAATGCGTCACCGAGGATGGCATGCTGGGCTATGTCCAGCCAATAGGCGCTGCCCCTGGCCAAGCTTGGCCGGACAGAACTGAGGTCTATGGCGTGGGAGCCTACCTGTGCGCAGGTACTGAAATCTATAAAATGGCCCAATAACAGAAATGAAAGCTGTCCCACATAGCATAGAAAACCTTTTGGGACAGCTTTTATTTTTATTTGATTTTTTGATTGGTAAACCTCGGCGCTTCGGTCAATTGGAGTGCCTCTATGATATACGTAGATGTAGCTTTATCTGCCACCCAAGCCTCCCTAGACTTGTAAGCGTCTTCTTTCTCGTTCATATACGTATGCCCATCCTCAAACCGTCCCTGCATTTCCAGTGCCTCCTGTCCTTGCAAGAGCATCCACTCCCGCGCCCTTTTCCTTACCGCTGGGTTTGGTGAAAAAGCTGCTGCAATACTGTTGAACATCACGAAGTTCATTCGTCTCCCTTCTCCCCAATCTGTACCCAAGGGGTAATAAATATCTCCGGTTCCCTGAATAAAAATAGTCCCCCCTGGAGCCTTCACCTCCCCTCCTGTTATGGTTTCACCGGCTGTGAACGTAAGGTCAGCAAAACCTCCAAAGACGACATCAATATTATGTACCATCGCCATGGAAACTTCCATATCGGCAAGCCAAAAATACTTGATCGGGTTAAACTCAAAAACTGAAGTCATGTAATCGGGATGGATAAAATGATGGTTTACAGCCGTCCCATCTTCATTGATATTGCTGCCTATCAGCCATTCCCTCAAGGGTTTTCCATTGACCAATTGTGTAGATTCTAGATCACTGGGCCTCGCTGTGGCATTCAAGGTCAAAAAGATAAGCTTTTCCATCCATTTCGACTGTTGGGGATGTGCTGGCATCATCGCAGAGGCGACTGTCAGGATAAGCCCGTCCCAGGCATTTTCTTCTGACCCTGTATCCCCGGGGCTGATAATCTCCCCGTGGCGGTTACGGTAAGTTTTGATCTGCGGCAAACCTTTATCGTGCATGATCCATTCACACTCTACCCGAATCATTTTCAAGACCTCCATTTGGGTCTGGTCATCCAGCTTATCCCACATCATCCAACCGGCAAAGGCACTGTAACCAGCCCATAAAGCTGATTGCCACTCCCTGCCCCATCCGTTTTCAGTATTGGCCAAATGCGCATGCGCCAAACTTTTGATGAGCAGAATGGTCTTTTCTGCTGCCTCATGCTCTGAAACACCGACACTGGCAGGATCATATAATCCCAATCTCAGCGAAGCGGCAAGTGCTTCCGCCTCTGCTGCCACGGGACGCACCCTATGCTCCGAAATCCCCTTTAGGTCAAGATACCCGTGTTGGGAAAGCTCGGAAAATCCCCTTTCCTGCCACCAAGTCGTCAAGGCATACTTATTGGCATTCAATAGCAGCTTTCCTGCCAACTGCTGGGAGTCGGTCACCATTGATTTGCCTTCAAACCGCTTCCAATCAATCAACTTCACGTATTCGACTTCTGCTGCCGGAAAAATGCCGGCATTCATTTTCTGGTCTTGGGCGGACAAAGCCGTCACCCTTAAGCATAGCCATAGCCAAAACAAGCACTTGGTCGTATTCTCCATCATCGCGTAAGTTTCTTTATTCTTTTAATGCCTAATATTAACGATTTAGTCCTAAAGACCTACGCTCCGTTTGTACTTTTCAATTGCTATTTTCCCCGTTTGGTTCCTTCAAATATAAAATAACCCGCTATCTTTGACCCCTATAAACCTTTAAAAACAACACTACCATGCAGGTCAACGTCATCAACCAATCCAAGCATCCCCTACCCGAATACCAAACGGACCTTTCGGCAGGCCTCGACCTACGGGCCAACCTCGCCGAACCCATCACGTTAAAACCGTTGGAAAGGACCTTAGTGGGAACGGGTTTGTTTATGGAACTCCCTGCTGGTCACGAAGCTCAGATCCGTCCCCGTAGCGGACTGGCCTATAAGCATGGGATCACCGTGCTCAATTCACCGGGCACCATCGATGCGGATTACAGGGGCGAGATAAAAGTGCTTTTGGTGAACCTTTCCAACGCACCTTTCGAGATCAACGATGGCGAACGCATTGCCCAAATGGTGGTGGCCCGTCATGAGCAGATCCAATGGAAAGAAGCTGCCGAAGTATCGGAAACCCAACGGGGTGCTGGAGGTTTCGGCAGTACCGGCAAATCCTGATTTCGTTAAATTTCGTAAAATGGCTTTTGGGGAATGAACGAAAAAGGCCTTAATTTTGTACGTTTTGTCAGTAAGATGCCACATATCTTATTGATAATATCACCAGTTGGAAAGATAACATGCAAATAAAAACCTTCAAGCAATCACTACTCTTCCTGGCCATTGCCCTCCCCTTGGTGTTTTCGGCTCCTTCAGCCCATGCGCAGTTCAATATTTTTAAAGGTGCCAAAAAAGAACAGAAAGAAGCCGATATGGCGACCAGGCTGTTTATTGAAGGGGAAAAGCACATGATGCTGGAAGATTATGAAAAGGCCTATTTTTACTTTGACAAAGCCCACGACCTGACCCCTGAATCAGGAGCGGTGAATTTTAAGATGGCCGAGATCCTGGCCCGCGCCAACCAAAACGAAAAGGCGTTGGAGCACGGGCAAAAGGCCGTGGAAGCCGATCCGGAGAACAAGTATTACCACCTGCTCATTGCCGAAGTCTACACCAAGCAAAACCAACCAGAAAAGGCCGCCGAGATCCTGGAAACCCTGATCGAAAGTTCTGATGACAACAAACAGTACATCCTTGAACTGGCATCCCTTTACCTCTCCACCCAGCAATTTGACAAAGCCCTTATCGCCTTGGACAAGGCCGAGGAATATTACGGGGTGGTCGAGCAGCTCTCGGTACAAAAGCAGCGCATTTACCTGAAGCAGAACAATTTGGATGCTGCCATAAAAGAAGGCGAAAAGCTCATTCAGGCCAATCCCGGCAATTCCCGCTATGTCTTGGCCTTGGTGGAAATGCTCTTCAACAACAACCGTATTGACCAGGCCCTTGGGGTGGTCAATGCCTCACTGGAGGACTACCCCAACCAACCTGACCTTCACCTGGCCGCCTATACCCTTTACAAAAAGAAAGAAGCACTGGATGTCGCCCACGACCATTTGTTCACAGCATTCCAGAGCCCGGACCTGGAGGGCGAGATCAAGGCACAGACCTTTGGGGACATTATGCAGAAAGACCTTAAGACCAAAGAGCGTGAGTCCATGCTGGACAGTTTGGAAACCCTCATGGTCAAAACCAGTCCCAAAAGTGCCCCTGTATGGACCATTTTGGGAGACCGGGCCATGCAAAACCAACAACCTGCCAAAGCCTTGGAAAACTATCAGCAATCCATAGCGATCAATCCCCAAGACCCTAAGGTCCTGCAGGGAGTGATCAGCCTGATGTTTGAGCAGGGAAAAGATTTTGAGGAAATAGAAACTTATACGGCCTTGGGCACGGAGGAATTCCCCCAGAAACCGGAATTTTGGTTTTTTGACGGCACGGCAAAGCTTGCCATTAAAAAACACGAAGCCGCAGCCACCTCCCTGAAGCAAAGCCTTGAGCTCAATGACGGGACCAACAAACAATTGGACCTGATGGTCCTTGGCCAGCTGGGAGATACCTACCATGCCCTTAAAAAAGAGGACAAGGCTTTTGAGGCTTATGACAAGGTTTTGGAGATTTCACCAGAAGATGAGCACGTTCTGAACAATTACGCTTATTTTTTGTCGTTGGAAAAAAGGGACTTGGACAAGGCCTTGGACATGTCATCTAAACTGGTCAGACGATTTCCGGACAATGCCACCTATCTGGACACACATGCTTGGGTACTTTTTCAAAAAAAGTCTTACCAAGAAGCGGAAAAATATATGAAAAAGGCCCTGGAATTAGAAGAAAGTCCCAGTGGGGTAATGCTAGAGCATTATGGGGACATCCTTTTTCACTTGGGAGATAAGTCCGGCGCCTTGGAATACTGGGAAAAAGCCGCTGGCAAAAGCGATGTATCCGAGGAGCTTGATCAAAAAATAAAGGACAAGAAATACTATGAATAAACACTTTTTACGAAGCCTTTTAGCATGTGTTTTACTTTTGGCAGGGTGTGCCAAAAAGACCAAGATCTATTCTTCGGACGAAGCCATGAAGGAGTTTACGCCCTCCTATTTTGACTTTGAATACCTGAGCGCCAAAGCCCGCGTGGCCATGGAAGAAGAAAACGGCAAGACTACCCGGGGAACGCTGAACCTGCGGGCCAAGCGGGACAGCATCATTTGGTTCAGCATCAGTCCGGGCTTGGGCATCGAAGCCGCAAGGGGCATGATCACGCGCGAAGACATCAAGGTCATCGACCGCATCAACAATAAGGACATCAATTTGACCTTTGATCAGTTCCAAAATACCTATGGCCTAAAACTCTCCTTGGACCTGTTCCAGAATGTGCTCTTTGCCAATATCCCCTATGGTGTCAGCTACAGGGACAGGCTGATCCGAGTGGGAAAGACGTTTGAGCTTACCCAGCGGCGGGACGGCATCACCTACGAATCGGTGATCGGCGTCCAGCACGGTAAAGTAACCGAGCTGACCACGGCTTCCCGGTTTCACAAAGGAAAACTTTCCGCCAGCTATCCGGAATTCGAAGACCTGGATGGCCAGCCCTATGCTTATAAGATCCTGTTGAAGTTATTGATGGAAAATGCTTCTTCCGATGTCCAATCAACCTTGGTCAATTTGGAATTCAACAAAGTGGAACTCCAGGATACCCCATTGTCATTTCCTTACAATTTCTGATCTATGAAATACCTTCTGGCGCTCGCTTTTTTGTTCACCTTTACTTGGATGGTCCTTCCTGAACAGGGAAGCCTGATGGCCCAAACCTCCAAGTCCAGGGCCCAGCTTGAAAAGGAAAAAGCTGAAGTTCTCCAACGCCTGAAGGAGTTTGACGAGATTCTAAAAAAGACCTCTGCCAGAAAGAAAAATACGATCAGTGAGCTGAATTTGGTCAGTAAACAGCTGGAAACGCGCGTCAGTTTTATCCAAACCCTGAACAATGAAGTCGCCCTTCTCAACAAAGAAATCAAGGAAACCAATACCCTTATCGGCTCGCTGGAGCAGGACTTGGAAACCTTAAAGGAAGAATATGCCCAAATGGTCTATGTCTCGGCCAAACTCAACAGTGGCGTCACCATCCTTACCTTTATTTTCAGCTCTTCCACGTTTAAGCAGCTGTACATGCGGATCAGGTACCTGAAACAGTACAGCGATGCGCGGGAAAAGCAGGTCGAGCAAATTGAAAAAGTAAGTGCAGACCTCAGGCAGCAACAGGAAAAACTGGAAAAACAAAAAGCCGACAAACAAGCGGCGCTCCAGGAAGAACAGAGCCAGAAAAAAGAACTTGACCAGCTCAAGCAAGAGCAACAGTCCATTGTCAATACCTTATCCAACAAGGAAGAGGAAATCCGCAAGGACATTGCCGAGACCAAAAAGCAGCAGGAAGAGTTGAACCGATTGATCAGAAAGGTCATTGAAGAAGAGATCAGGAGAGCAGAAGCAGAAGCCAAAAAAGCGAATACCAAAACCACCAAATCGGCTTCCAGCAGCATGCCGATGACCCCGGAAGCAGCAGCCCTTTCCAGCTCTTTTGCCAGCAATCGGGGAAAATTACCCTGGCCGGTAGCCAGTGGGTTTGTTTCGGAATCCTATGGAGACCATCCCCACCCTACCCTGAAAGGCATCATGATCACCAATGACGGCATCGACATCCAGACCAATCCAGATGAAACTGTCCGGGCAGTCTTCGATGGCGTGGTGACCAAAGTATCCACTATTCCAGGCATGGGAGGCACGATCATCATCCGTCACGGCGAATACTACACCATGTACAGCAGGCTGCAGACCATTTCGGTAAAATCCGGCCAAACCGTCAAGGCAAATGACAAAATCGGCGAGGTCGCCACCGGCAGTGACGGGGTATCCGAAGTGCATTTCCAAACGTGGAAGGGACTGCAAAAAATGAACCCATCTTCTTGGCTAGCAGGGAAATAGCACAGTGCAGTAACAAAGGATCAATCGCAACACTGGAGGGAAAACGCCTTTCCTCCAGCATCCATATCCACCACCGGCACAGGTGAAAAAGATCTTTCACCTTTTAGCCTCCCTTTAGGCAATTCATCACTATCTGTAAGCATTTCTACGATAATATGAGTATCTTTACAAAAAAGATATTGAAAAAAACAAGAACTGTGTTCGATTCCTTTGTGTTAGTAAGACACAGTTATATATTTGTACCGATTTAAAACTTAAATACGCTTATCATGACTACATTGGGTTTCATTCAGAATATAGGAGGTGGTTCCTTGGTTGTTATCATCTTGGTTGTCATCCTTCTATTCGGAGCAAAACGAATCCCTGAGCTGGCTCGCGGGCTGGGCAGAGGCATCAAAGAATTCAAGGATGCCACCAAAGAGATTCAGGATGACATCGAAGATGGCATCAAGGGAGACAGTAAAAAGAAAAGTTAAAAAAATAACCACCATTGGAAAAATTCCATTCTTTCGACGAAATAAAACGCTCGCTTGAAAATAAAGAAACAGATTGTAAAGCGATCGTCCATTATTATCTCAAGAACATTCAAACGAAGGCGCATCTCAACGCCTTCGTTGAAGTTTATGAGCAGTCCGCTTTGGAGCAAGCTGAAAAAGTGGACCAAAAAATCAAGGCAGGCACAGCCGGAAAGCTGGCAGGAATGGTCATCGGTATCAAGGATGTCCTTTGCTATGCTGACCACGAAGTCAATGCCTCCAGTAAAATCTTAGAGGGATTCCAATCCCAATTTACCGCCACCGCCGTTCAAAAGCTCATCGATGAAGATGCCATCATTATCGGTCGTCTAAACTGTGATGAGTTTGGCATGGGATCCTCCAATGAAAATACCGTCCATGGGAAAGTCCTTAACGCCCTGGACGAAGGGCGGGTACCGGGAGGATCTTCCGGAGGCTCTGCCGTGGCCGTGCAGGCCAACCTCTGCACTACCTCTCTTGGTACGGACACGGGAGGTTCTGTCCGCCAACCTGCAGCCTTTACCGGCCTGGTCGGCATCAAACCTACCTATTCCAGGGTTTCGCGCTTTGGACTGATCGCCTATGCTTCGTCTTTTGACACCATTGGTGTATTCTCTACCAATGTAAAGGACAATGCCCTGGTACTGGAAGTCATCGCAGGCCAAGACGATAACGACAGCACCGTTTCCCGAAAGGCAGTGCCCCATTATTCCGAGCAGCTTCAACTGGACCGTCCAGTAAAAGTGGCTTACCTGAAAGAAACCATTGAATCAGAGGCCCTGCAACCGGCCATCAAGGAACACACCCTTGACATCCTCGATAAGCTCAAGGAAGAAGGCCATCAAGTAGAAGAGGTTGATTTCCCGCTACTTGAATATGTCCTTCCTACTTATTATATTTTAACCACTGCAGAAGCCAGTTCAAACCTTTCCCGATTTGACGGCGTTAAATATGGGTACCGGACACCCAACGCCCACAACTTGGAAAGCATGTACAAGCTCACCCGCTCCGAAGGATTTGGAGAGGAAGTGAAAAGGAGAATAATGCTGGGAACGTTTGTTTTGAGTGCCAGTTATTACGATGCTTATTTCACCAAAGCCCAAAAAGTAAGGCGACTGATCAAAGAGTTCACGGAAGATTTGTTGAACAAATTTGACTATATTGTCTTACCGACCACGCCTTCTACAGCGTTTAAGTTTGGTGAGCACAGCGACGATCCTGTAGCCATGTACTTGGAAGACCTTTACACTGTACAAGCGTCAGTGTCAGGGGTGCCGGCGATTTCCATTCCCAATGGAAAAGATGAAAATGGCCTTCCGATCGGGCTGCAAGTCATCACCAACTCCTTCAAGGAGGCAGAGCTTTATGCTTTTGCAGATTATTTAATGAAGATTAAGAAATAAAAACATATACCTGTCATGAGCAACTGGAAATTACTTACACTCCTATCACCGATGATATTCTGTGTGGCGATTGCCAGTGCCCAAAATCAGGGAGAGAATGGTTTCATTGCTGCTGAAGAAGAGGTTATCCAGCCCACTTACCATTACGAATTTATTCCTGACTTCACCTACGATGAGGTGGATCAGCGGGTAAAAAAGATGGATACGGGCATGCCTTTCGAGCTGAATGAAACCATTTTTGCTTTTATCAATTACTTTACGGTCAGAAACCGGGAGTACTCCAAGATGACCTTGGCCAGAAAAGAGATCTATTTCCCTCTTTTCGAAAAAGAGCTCAAGGAACATGACATGCCGGAGGAAATCAAGTACTTGGCGATCATCGAATCAGGACTTAACCCAAAGGCAAAATCCCGCGTGGGTGCCATGGGGCTTTGGCAATTTATGCCGGCCACAGGGCGGGTTTACGACCTGCACGTCACTAGGGATGTTGACGACCGCATGGATCCCGAGCTGGCCACTGAAGCGGCTTGTCGCTACTTGAAATCCCTGCACCGAATGTTCGATGATTGGGAATTGGCCCTGGCCGCCTATAACTGTGGACCGGGAAATGTACGGAAGGCCATCAGGAGATCCGGCGGAAAGCGAACCTTTTGGGGAATTTACAATTGGCTACCGCGGGAAACCAGGGGATATATTCCGCAATTCCAGGCCATCATGTACGTGTTCAATTATGCCGATGAACACAACCTCATTTTGGAGGACGGCACCTTCCCTATCGCACATGAAAAGGTGAGGTTTGACCAAGAATTGGACCTTAAGCGTTTGGCAGATATCAGTGGCACCTGTTTGGAAGAGTTGGAGTTTTTAAACCCTGCTATCCAAAACAGTAAAATCCCTGCCAGCTCCAATTATTACGCCCTTCGCGTACCCAAAGCCAAAGCGGATTACATCGCCTCCAATGTCCACTGGATGATGGACAGCATTAACCTGCAAGAAGAGCGATTGCTGGCCGAGCAGAAGACGGCAGCACCCAAAGAAAAAGAGCCTGAAAAGATTATCTATAAAGTAAGACGGGGTGATGCATTAGGCAAAATCGCCAGACTGTATGGTACCACTGTGGCTGACCTCAAAACGTGGAACGGGCTCTATTCCAATAACATCAAAATTGGACAACACCTGACCATCTACCAAGATGGCGATGCCTTCACCAGGAACCTGGCGGCGGACAATCCCAGTCAGCAGGATGCCACTTTTGTCAAAGGCAGCCCCAAAACTTATGTTGTCCAACCCGGAGACTCCCTTTGGCTCATCGCCAACAAACTCGATGGCGTGACCATTGAAGAAATCAAGCGACTCAACAAACTAAGCAATAACAAAATCAAACCTGGCCAGAAGCTTATCATTGGTTAATTCTGAATACAACTAAATATTTAGTAGTTTGTTTCCGACTGCCGTTCATTTTTTATAAATTGTACACGGTCACGTTTTAAATCCCATTACAATGAAAAAGAAAAACAGTTTGATCCTGGCCCTATTCCTCTTTGCCACAGGCATTTTGGTAAGCTGTCAGGATGGTGAAAACGGCAATAATTCCAATAAACCCAAAGCCAGGGGAGCCAGCGGAGAAATCCTATTGGTCATTGACTCCCTAAAGTACAAAGGTCCCGTGGGAGATGCCTTGAAAAATGTTTTTGAAGAGGACATCAAGGGCCTTGTCCGTCAAGAGACCCTATTTGACATGCGGAAAGTAGATCCTAGGTCCATGACTCGGATACTGAAAATGGCCTATAACATTGTCTATGTCACCACTTTCGACGACAAGAAGCCCGGCAGCCGCATGATCAGCAACCAGTTTAGTCCAGCATCCAAGGAAAAAGCCGCAGCGGATCCTTCTCTGTTCATGTTGAGGAACGAAGATGAATTTGCCCAAGGTCAGGAAGTGGTCTATCTTTTTGGAAACAGCGAAGAAGAATTGATCAACAACCTGCGCAAAAACAAAAACAAACTTCAAAATCTCTTCGAAGTGAGGGAGAGAAACCGCTTAGGCGAAGCCATTTTGGCGCGTACCAGCGGCAAAGTACAATCCGAAGGAGAAGAAATTCTGGGCTTGGAGCTGACCGTTCCAGCCTCTTATCAATTTGTAAAAGAAGAGGAAAACTTTCTTTGGGCCAGACAGCCCACGCCCACCACAGAGCGGGCAGACATCAGCCTGATCTTTTACCAGACCGATTATACTTCCGAAGAGCAGGTATTCCCAGAGAACATCATCAAGCTGCGGGATGAAATCCTGAAAACCCGTGTCTTTGGTGATCCTGAAAAGCCAAATTCCTATTTGGAAACGGAAAAGCAGATCGTCCCTGCCTTCAGAAACATGCAAATCGACGGCCATTATGCTATCGAAATGAGGGGACAATGGAAAACCCATTCCATCAGTATGGGCGGGTCTTTTGTGTCCTACACGGTAGTGGATGAAACCAATGGAAAACTCTATTATTTGGAAGGATTTTTATACTATCCAAATGAAACCCATAAAAAGGCCCTTCGGGAAATAGAAGCTATCTTGATGGCCACCAAATTCCCAGAGGACACGCAAAATTAAATCCAATATATAGCTTAACAATGGCGATTAAAATCAGAAAAGAAGATGCTTTGGGTTACCATTCCCAGGGCAGTCCGGGAAAAATCGAGGTCGTTCCGACAAAACCACTCTCCAGCCAGTTAGACCTGGCCTTAGCCTATTCACCTGGAGTGGCAGAACCTTGTTTGGAAATCGCCAAGCAAAAAGAAAACGTTTACAAGTATACCGCAAAGGGCAACCTTGTGGCCGTAATTTCCAACGGCACCGCCGTTTTGGGACTGGGGGATATCGGCCCTGAGGCAGGTAAACCTGTCATGGAAGGAAAAGGAGTTCTTTTCAAAAAATTTGCGGGCATTGATGTTTTCGATATAGAAATCGACGAAAAAGATCCCCAAAAGCTCATCCAGATCATAAAATCCCTCGAACCTACCTTTGGGGGAATCAACCTGGAGGACATCAAGGCCCCTGAGTGCTTTGAGATCGAGCAGGCCCTCAAGCAACAGATGAAAATTCCTGTCATGCACGATGACCAGCATGGCACGGCCATCATCTCGGGAGCAGCTTTGCTAAATGCCCTTGAAATCGTCGGCAAAAAGATCGAGGAAATCCGCTTGGTCGTTTGTGGGGCCGGTGCCGCGGCAGTTTCCTGCACCCGTTTTTACATGTCCCTTGGGGTAAAAAGGGAAAACCTCGTCATGGTCGATATAGAAGGGGTCATCCGCTCCGATAGACCAGACCTCGATGATATTCGAAAAGAATTTTCCACTTCCAGGGAATCGCTTCACACCCTTTCTGATGCCATGAAAGGAGCAGACGTATTTTTAGGTCTTTCGGCAGGAAATATTGTTTCTCCTGAGCAAATCAAATCCATGGCCGAAAACCCCATTGTTTTCGCCTTGGCCAATCCACATCCGGAGATCGACTACGACCTGGCCACCGCTACCCGGGAAGATCTTATCATGGCCACGGGCAGATCCGATTTCCCCAACCAGGTAAACAATGTACTGGGCTTTCCATACATCTTCAGGGGAGCCCTTGACGTGAGGGCCACTGCCATCAACGAAGAAATGAAACTGGCCACCGCCCATGCCATTGCCAAGCTGGCCAAGGAACCGGTTCCTGAGATCGTCAACAAAGCCTATGGAGATGACCAATTGGGTTTTGGCAGAAATTACCTGATCCCTAAACCACTGGATCCAAGGCTGATCACCACCATCGCCCCTGCTGTAGCCAAAACGGCCATGGATACCGGTGTCGCCCAAACGGCGATAACCGACTGGGAAACCTACGAACTGGAACTTCAGGAGAGGATCGGCATCGATCAGCGTTTGATGTCCAGGGTCATTGCCCGTGCCAAGAAGCATCCAAAGCGGGTCGTATTTGCAGAAGCCGACAACACCAAAATACTGAAAGCCGCTCAGCTCATCAACGACGAGCGTATCTGTGATCCCATCCTATTGGGCAATAGGGAAACCATTCTCAAGCTTATCGAGGAACATTCTCTGGACTTGAGCAATGTACCGATCATCGATCCCTATGAAGAGCCCGAAAGGCTGGAAAAATTCGGAAACCTTCTTTACAATAAGCGCCAGCGTAAAGGGTTGACTCCTTTTGAAGCCCAGAAGCTGATGCGTGACCGGACCTATTTCGGTGCCATGATGGTGGAGACCGGAGAAGCCGATGCCCTGATATCAGGCCTTACCAAGGACTATCCCAAAACCATCCTGCCCGCCCTGCACGTCATCGGTGTAAAAAAAGATGTGGATCGGGTCGCAGGGATGTACATCATGAATTCGGACAAAGGCCCTTATTTCTTTGCCGACACCACCGTAAACGTGGATCCCACTGCGGACCAAATTGTGGAAATCATTGGACTGACCGCTGATGCCGTGAAGTTCTTTGACTTGGAGCCAAAGGTGGCCGTTCTCTCCTACTCCAACTTCGGTTCGGCAAAAGGAAACACGCCTACCAAGACGGCCCTGGCCACCGCCAAGGCCAAGGAAAAATTCCCGGACCTGATCATCGAAGGGGAAATGCAGGCCAATGTGGCCATCAATGAGGCCATTCAAAAGGAAAATTATCCTTTCAGTGCCCTGGCCAATAAAAAAGCCAACACCCTGATCTTTCCCAACCTCAGTTCGGGGAACATTGCCTACAAACTGTTGGCCGAAATCGGCAATGCCGAAGCCATCGGTCCGGTGCTATTGGGAATGAACAAACCTGTTCATATCCTGCAGCTGGGCAGTTCGATCCGGGAAATCATCAATATGGTAGCCATTGCAGTAGTGGATGCCCAAAGCCATGACAATATATGATTGATTATTTAAAAGGGAAACTGGTCTTCAAGGACCCTACTTTTGTAATTATTGACATAAATGGGGTCGGATATCATGTCAAAGTATCCTTAAACACCTATTCACAGATCAAGGATGAGGAGCACATCAAGCTCCTCACCCACCTTCACATCAAGGAAGACGCCCACACGCTCTATGGGTTCAAGGAGGAAATGGAAAAGCGGTTGTTCCTTTTGCTGATTTCCATTTCGGGGGTCGGGCCTAACACCGGCTTGATGATCCTTTCTTCCCTTTCCGGAGGGGAGCTGGAGACGGCCATATCACAGGAAGATCATAAGACCATACAACGTGTCAAAGGCGTGGGGGCCAAAACTGCCCAGCGGATTGTGTTGGAACTTAAGGATAAGATCAACAAGGAAAACCTGGCCGAACCACAGGTGGTTTCTGGAGGGTTTATCCAACAGCAGCAACACCTCAAAGAAGAAGCTTTGCAAGCGTTGATCACGCTTGGATTTACCAAGGCCATGGCCGAAAAAAATATTGCATCGGTTTTGAAAAAAAGCGGCTCAGAAATTTCATTGGAAGAATTAATTAAGGCATCTTTAAGGTCAACCTAATTACTAGGAAGTTTGACTATTGTTGGATCATATTTTTTAAAGAGCAGTAACTACCCAAAAAACTTTTCAGCAACACTATCGCTGTTGTTGGCAGTTTTTCTATTGTTTGGTTGGCAGGCTGCTCAAGCACAAGGCGTCTCTTCGGACAGTATTCCAAGCAAGCTGGATTCTCTTGAAGAGCGAAGGGCTCTGCCATCTTTTCTTTTATGGGACAATTACCGTACCAATCCCCTCTACCCCAATCAAAGTCCACTGGATTATCGGAGCTCCCCATTTTACAACCAGTCTCCCCAAGAGCAGCAAGTGGAAATCGAATTGGATTCCACGTTGCAATATCGGGTGTACGACCGGTTGGATTCCACCGATATCAATCCCGGTTACACCTTTGATTTTGAAGAGTTTTCCAAGATTCAGGAACTGAGGATGCGCCAGCAATATTGGCGTGACCGCTCCAAGGGCATGTACGGGGAAAGTGCCGTCAGCGGCCGGGGATTGATCCCTCCCATTACCATGAGCCCGACCTTTGACCGCCTCTTTGGGGGCAGTGATATCAATATCGTACCAACCGGCTATATCAACCTGGACTTTGGCGGCATTTTCAGGCGCATTGACAACCCATCCATTCCCATCCGCCAGCAGCAAAACGGTGGGTTTAACTTCGATCAGCAGATCCAGATGAGCGTCAATGGCAATTTGGGAGAAAAGATGTCCATCAATGCCAACTTTGACAGCAACAATTCATTTGACTTTCAAAACCAGCTAAAGGTCGAATACAGGGGCTTTGAGGAAGATATCATCAAGAGCATCGAAATCGGAAATGTCAGCATGCCTGTCCAAAACAGCCTGATCCAAGGTTCCCAAAACCTCTTTGGGGTAAAGACCCAGCTTCAGTTTGGCAAGCTCTTTATGACCGCAGTGGCCTCCACTCAGCGGGGCCAACGGGATGAAATCGTCATTGAAGGCAACGGGCAGGGACGACCTTTCGAACTCAGGGCATCTGAATACGATGACAACAGGCACTTTTTCCTGGCCCACTTTTTCCGCGACAACTACGAACGCTGGCTTCGGGGACTTCCCCAGGTCCTTTCCGGCGTAAATGTCACCCGGGTAGAAGTCTATATTATGAACAGGGCAAACAATACCGAAACCCTTAGAAACTTTACGGCATTCATGGACCTTGGGGAAGGTGAAAGGATCTTTCGCCCGGGCAATCCCAATATCGGATCCGGCACCCCCGGGAGTCCGGCCTCCAATGATGCCAATGACCTCTTCGACAACCTGACCGCCAATCCCAACTTCCGCCCTTATGATCAGGCTTCCAACCAGATCGAAAGTGGCCTGGAACTGGTCAAAGGAACCGACTTCGTACAGGTAAACGGGGCCAGAAAACTCGCTGAAAATGAATACACCTTTCACCGGGAACTTGGCTACCTAAGCCTGAACAGGAAAATCCTGAACGACGAAGTGGTGGCCGTTTCCTTTGAATACACCTATAATGGCCAAGCCTATAAGGTCGGGGAAATGTCTGAAGACTACCAAAACCGCCCAGAATCCGATGTGCTGTTCCTAAAGCTCCTGCGCCCTGCCCGGATCAATACCAACGTCCCCACTTGGGACCTGATGATGAAAAACGTCTACAGCTTCAATGCCAACCAAATCCAAAAGGAAGGCTTTCAGCTGCAGGTGATCTACCGGGATGACCGCACGGGATTGGATAACCCCAGTCTGCTAGAAGGCCAGCAGGTCAAGGATGTCCCCTTGATCCGGCTGATGGGGCTGGACAACCTCAATCCCCAGAATGATCCGGCTCCAGACGGGAATTTTGATTTTGTACCGGGCCTGACCATATTGCCCGAAAAGGGCATGTTGATCTTTCCCAAGCTGGAACCCTTTGGCCAGACACTTGCCGACAATTTCCTGCCCAACGAAGAGAGTCTGAAGGATAAGTTTGTCTATGACACCCTCTACCGTACGACCAAGGCAGATGCTGAGCTGGTCACCCGGCTGAACAAATACTATATCAAAGGCAGTCTGACGGCAGGGTCCTCCTCGGAGATCATGCTTCCCGGACTAAATATTTCCGAAGGATCCGTCATCGTGAATGCCGGCAATATTCCACTTACCGAAGGAGTTGACTACACGGTGGATTATAATATTGGCAGGGTGGTGATCATCAATGAGGGAATTTTGGCCTCGGGCAAAAGAATCTCGATCAGCTTTGAAAAAGCGGATTTGGTCTCCTTTCAGACCAGAAGTCTCTTGGGGACGCGCTTCGACTATATCTTTAACGACAACTTGACCCTTGGCGGTACTTTCCTATACCTGAACGAGCGTCCAAACATCACCCGGATCAGTACTGGAAGCGAAACCATCAAAAACAGCCTTTGGGGCTTGGACGTAAACTACAGCGAAAAATCCAGATGGCTGACCAAGCTGGCAGATGCCCTGCCCTTTACGGACACGAAAGACGAATCATTGGTGACCTTCAGCGGTGAATTTGCCCACCTGATCCCCGGCACTTCCAACCAAGTGGACGGAGAAGGCGCTTCCTACATCGACGACTTCGAAACCGCCGTCACGCCCTTCAGCCTGGGCGGCAGCCCCCAAAGCTGGAAGCTCTCTTCCACACCAAAGACCGAGGACAACCGGTTTGACATGAGCATGATGACCGAAGACCAGCTGGGCAGTGCCTACCGAAGGGCCCGGCTCGCTTGGTACAATATTGACAATGTATTTTATAGGCGCAGTGGCCAAGGAGTGCCGGAAAACATTACCGACGAAGACCGCCAAAACTACTATGTAAAGTCCTTCTCGCCCCAGGAAATCTTTGAAGGCCGCGATCAGGATGCCATCGTCCTGCCGGAGCCCTTATTTGACCTGGCATACTATCCTTCCGAAAGGGGCATGTACAACTATAATCCCAACTTGAACAACGAAGGACTCCTCCCCAATCCCGAGGACAATTATGGCGGGATCTCCAGGGTCATCACCTCGGATGTGGATTTTGATCGTACCAATATTGAATACATCGAATTTTGGATGCTGGATCCCTTTATTTCAGGCCCCAATGGCCGGGTGCTGGACGGTGTCTTTAACGAAAACAATACGACCGGGGGAAAATTGGTCTTTAACTTGGGTGAAATCTCCGAAGACGTCATGAAAGATGGGCGTCAGGCATTTGAGAACGGCCTTCCGAAGGATGGTGACCCTTCGGAAACCACAGAAAATGAGTGGGGCCGCGTCACCAACCAGCAATACCTGACGCCAGGGTTTGACAATTCTCCTGAATCCCGTGCCTTTCAGGATGTAGGCCTGGATGGACTGAGCAGTGAGCAAGAAGTGGATTACTTCCAGGACCGATTCCTGAGCCGGTTAAACGTCAACGCTGATGCATATGCGCGAATCGAAGCTGATCCATCCGGAGATACCTTCCAATATTACCTCGGAGATGAACTTGACCAGCAAAACATAAAGATCCAGGAGCGGTACAAGTATTTCAATGGCATGGAAAACAACACGCCCATTTCGGCCAATTCCAACCAAGCTTATACGGCCTCAGGCTCTAACAAACCTGATAATGAAGACCTTAATGGTGACAACACCATAAACGAGGTCGAAAACTACTACGAGTACGAAATCGACCTCGAACCGGGAGGGCTGGAAGTCGGAAGAAACCACGTGGTCGGAAAATCCACAAGGAATGTCAACGGGCAAGACATTACTTGGTACCAATTCCGTATCCCTGTCCGGCAACCAGACAAGGTACAGGGAGATATTTCTGGCTTCAAGTCCCTCCGATTTATCCGTACCTACCTCACCGACTTCGAGCAGCCCGTGGTATTGAGGATGGCGCAGTTCCGGATGGTCGGCAGCCAATGGCGTACCTTCCGCGAGTCACTTTATGAGCGAGGGCTTTTTGAAGTACCCGAGCCCGATGTGTCCAACATGACCGTGGGCGTCGTCAACATCGAGGAAAATGGCCAAGGAAATTCCCGGCAAAGTCCCTACGTGCTTCCTCCGGGAATCAACCGTGACCGGGACAATACTTCCACAGTAGAGCGACAGCTCAATGAACAGTCGCTCAGCTTGTGCATAGACAACCTGCAAAGCCGTGATGCCAGGGCGGTGTTCAAAAACAGTAACCTGGATTTGGTACAGTATGGAAGGCTCAAAATGTTTTTCCATGCGGACAGTGAGGATGCTCTTGATGGTGAACTGACGGCTTTCTTAAGGCTCGGCACCGATTATACGGACAATTATTACGAGATCGAAGTACCGCTAAACATTACACCAAAAGGAACCCGCGATCCCAACCAAATCTGGCCAAGTGCCAATGAAATAGACATCGCCATTGAGGAGATCGTCGGGGTGAAATCTGCCAGGGACAATAGCCAGCACCCCCAAAACCTCCCCTATACCGAACAGATCCGCCAATATAATGTAACGGTGGTGGGACGGCCGGAACTGAATTATGTCCAAGGGCTGATGATCGGTGTCCGAAACCCTGCATCTACCGGAAGTGCCAGCAAATCGATCTGTGTATGGGCCAATGAACTGAGAGTGGTTGACTTCAACAAGTCCAACGGGTGGGCGGCCAATGCGCGGCTGAATGCCAAAATCGCCGATGTGGCCACCATTTCCAGTAGTATCCGTCATAATACCTTTGGCTTTGGCGGATTGGAAACGCGACTTTCCGAAAGATCTCGGGAATCCACCACCCGGTATGATGTTTCGGCAAATGTCCAAGTGGACAGGATACTTCCTGAAGGCCTCAATGTCAGCATTCCGATGTATGTCAGCATGGAAAACAGCACGACCAAACCACAGTTCGATCCGCTAAACCCGGATGTTCCCTTTGAATTGGCCCTGCGTAAATTCCGGACCAATTCGGAGCGGGAAGCCTATCGCGACCTGGTGCTCGACCAAGTGAAACGCCGAAACATCAGTTTCTCAAATGTGCGAAAACTGCCCAATGAAAAGAAGCAAAAAAACCACCTATACGATCTGTCAAACTTCTCATTTTCCTACGCCTATGGCCTGGTAAAACAGAGTAATATCAACACCGAGGATTATACCTATGAATCCTATCGGGGCAATATTTCCTATAATTATGCGCCCAATCCTGTCGTCGTGGAACCGTTTAAAAACTGGGGGATTTTCAGTAGTCCCTACCTTCAACTGATGCGGGATTTCAATCTCAACCTTGCGCCGAGCCAGATCACCGCAAGCTTGGACGTGGACCGAAAATTCATGCGTACCCAATACCGCAATGACCAATTGACCACCGAGGGAGTGGATCCGCTCTTCCAAAAGAGCTTCTACATCAACCGCTTTTTTGGCCTTAATTGGGACCTAACCAAGAACTTGAGCTTTGACTACCGGGCCAGTGTCAATGCCATTGTGGACGAACCCGAAGGAGACCTCGATACGGAAACCAAACAAGATTCGGTCAAAAGCAACGTCAAAAAACTGGGTCGCCCCACGAATTACAACCATTCCTTCATTGCCAACTACACGTTGCCGCTGGACAAGGTGCCGGCACTGGATTGGATAAGTGCAGATTTCAGGTATGAAGCCACTTACAGCTGGCTTACAGGGTCCATCGGCCAGCGCGACACGTTGGGGAATGTCATCCAAAACACCAGAAACAGGACACTAAACGGAAAGCTGGACTTTGTGAGCCTTTATAACAAATCCGCCAAACTACGTGCCCTGAACGCTCCAAAGCGGCCAAGTATTCCTGGCCAGAGGGGAAATCAGCAGGACAGCATCATCACGGATGGCTTTGGCAACGGCCTGCTTAAATTTGCCATGATGCTCAAAGAAATCTCAGGACAATACTCCATTACCGAGGGCACCTTTTTACCTGGATATATGGAAAATACAGGGCTTTTTGGACTGGACAGGAGCTTTATGAACCCAGGTCTTGGCTTTTTATTTGGCAGTCAAAATGCCAGCATCCGGCATGACCTGGCCGACAGGGGCGTCATGGCGCCCAGCTCGGAGCTCACCCAGGCCTTCAGGCAAAACCAAGTAAAAAACCTGCAGATTCAAGCCATGTTGGAACCGACGCGGGATTTCAGGATCACCTTGGACATGAGGAAAAGGGAAACGGGCCAGTACAGCGAAATTTTCCGGAAGGAAAGTGGTACCGATAGCGACTACCTCTCGGTAAATCCAAACCGGCTGGGAGCCTATAACATTACCTATAACATGATCAAGACCACCTTTGCCAAGGATGATGCCGATAACAACTCCCCCCTATTCGATGATTTTGAGTCCTACCGGTCCGTCATCAAGGGACGACTCGATGCGATCAATCCCGGAGGAGAATACAATATCAACGGTCAAGATGTATTGGTGCCGGCGTTTTTGGCAGCCTATAGTGGCAAATCCCCACAAGAAATCTCTCTAAACCCATTTCCAAAGTTTCCTTTGCCCAATTGGCGAGTGGAATATCGTGGACTTTCTAGATTGTCATGGTTTGAGGAAAACTTCAGTTCCATTAACCTGACGCATAACTATACTTCCACTTATGATGTCAGCAACTTCTCTTCTTCCTTGCTGTACCAAAACGGCCTAGAGCTGTACAACAAACTTGAAAATTATCCTGCGGCCAGCATGACCGATGAATATGGCAGTTATATTCCGGTATTTATCCTTAACCAGGTGGTGCTTTCCGAGCGGTTTGGCCCTTTCTTGGGCGTGGACATCCTGACCAAAAACAGGATGAACATATCCTTTGAGTTCAATAAGGAAAGGGCGATAGGACTGAACTTCTCCAACGCCCAGGTGACCGAACAGAAAAGTAAGGATTTCAGGTTTGAGCTGGGCTACACCAAATCCGGAGTCAAGATACCGTTCAAAATTCAAGGACAACAGGAAATACTGGACAATGACCTTGAAATAAGGGTCAGCACCAGTATCGTGGACACCCAAACCCTCCAACGGAAACTGGAGGAAGGCAGCACCATTACCAATGGCAATGTCAACTTACAGATAAGGCCAAGCCTAGGCTATATCATCAACCAAAACCTAAAAATCACCTTCTACTTTGACAGGACCGTAAATGATCCACGGATTACCACGGCCTATCGAAGAAGTTCCACCGCTTTTGGAGGCCAATTGCGATTTAATTTGGGCCAATAGGTTTTATGATTTGTCGAAAGCTTGTATTTTTGGCTTTACTTAATCCTAAATATAACATATGGACTTCCCTAAAGACTTAAAGTACACAAAAGACCACGAGTGGGTAAAAATCGAAGGCGAAACCGCTACCATTGGCATTACGGAATTTGCCCAAAGAGAATTGGGTGATATCGTTTACGTGGAAGTAGAAACTGTCGGTGAAACTATTGAGACCGGAGAAGTGTTCGGTACAGTAGAGGCGGTAAAAACCGTATCGGACCTATTCATGCCTTTAAATGGTGAAATCACTGAATTCAATGAAGAGCTGGAAGGTTCTCCTGAGCTGGTCAATGATTCACCTTATGAAGACGGTTGGATGATCAAGGTCAAATTGGAAGGAGCACTTCCTGACGACCTCCTGTCCGCCGAAGCTTACGCCGAACTGGTTGGTGAATAAGCAGCACTTTAGCGAAAGACTACTGCCGGCGATCATTTGGTCAGGCATTTTACTATGGTTGGTCCTTTCACCAGGCAACAAGCTGCCGGACGTACCGAAAGTACCGGGCATGGACAAAATTGGCCATTTTGGTCTATTTGCAGGACTGCTCTTCTTTTGGAACAGGGTTTGGAACCATTCCCAAAAGCCGTTTAGCAAAAAAATATTTATTACTAATTATTTAGTTTTAGGAATTATTTTTGCTATATTGGTAGAATGGTTACAGTTATTGGCTCCCCACAGGACTTTTGACTTGTGGGATATCGCCGCTAACCTGTTAGGCAGTGCAGTCGGTACCATTTGTTTTTATATTTTATATAAGAAGAAAAGTAAGCTTGTATAAGTAAAAATAAATGGTTAGAATTGTTATCGCTAAGAAGCAAAGAATTATTAACCTTTATATGAAGTATTAAACTATGGAAGCTAAAAAGACACCAAAAGCTGATTTGAGCAAGAAGTCAGGAATGTTCCTGAACTTGGGGCTTCTTGTCAGCGTTGGTCTTACGCTGTTTGCTTTCGAGTACAAAACGTACGAATCAGGAGAGCTGATGGATCTAGGAACAGTGGAAGACGATTTCGAGGAATTATTAGATATTCCTATTACGGAACAACCACCACCGCCACCACCACCAGTAGAACAGCCAATCATCGAAGAGATTCCTGATGAAGTAGAAATCGAAGAGAAGATCGAAGTGAATTTCGATGTGGAAGTGCAAGAGGAAACCGTGATCAAAGAAGTCGTTATTGCGGATGCTCCTGTAGAAGAGAAAGCTGAAGAAATCTTTGACGTGGTAGAAACCATGCCTACTCCTCCCGGAGGAATGGAAGGTTGGAATAAGTACCTGAGCAAAAACCTTAAATACCCAACCCAAGCACGTAGGATGGGGATCGAAGGAACTGTATATGTAGTATTCGTGGTAAATACGGATGGTTCTATTCAAGATGTGGGTATCCTAAGAGGTATCGGAGGTGGCTGTGATGAAGAAGCCATGCGCGTAGTACGAAATGCACCTAAATGGGAGCCCGGTAAACAAAGGGGACGTCCAGTAAGGGTAAAAATGAGACTACCGATTCGATTCAAGCTAAGCTAATCGATCGAACAATTTATAAAAAAAGGGCTGTCATTAATTTGACAGCCCTTTTTTCATCCCCTCCCACTTTTTTCACCTACCCCAAAACCCTCATTTTGGAACCGAAGGCTGAAAGTCTTTTACGGATCAAGCAATATTTCTGGGGAGAACGAATTTTGACATGGTCTTATGAAATAGAATTTCATTCCGTTAAAATGATGGACTTCCTCAATAGGGCAAATGCTTTTAAAAAATGTTCCTATTTGCATGTATATCTGCCGTTCCTACGGAACTTACCCTTTTGTCTGTAATCATTTTTGGTGCAGGTTGTCACCTGCACCTTCTATATGCCCCTCCGCCAAGGGCGGATTAGGCAAGGTGCTCAGTTGCCAGCTCATATTCAGGGTTTAACCTCAACCGAGCCAACCACTATACATGAGCAGATCGCCGTGACGGCTTGTATGATCCAAATCAACAAATCATTCTTTCAGCCTATTCCGCCATTCGGCACAATAGGCTACTGCGGTTTCCTATGTGCAAATCGGGGCAAAGTGCCAGCAGCACGATAAATTTTGTAACCTGCGGATTCATCCGCAGGAACTTAAGCACTCCTCAACTTCCCGAAGGAGTGCCAGGGGCACGGATGATAGCTCCTCTACACGAAATTAATACTAAAAGCATTTGACAAACCATCAGGGAAATCGCTTTTAGCCCCTTGAAGTTCTTTAATATAGGCTGACATCTCTTTACTAACAGTTTAAAAGTGTTTGCCTTGGGCTTCAGATGCCATAAATTATTCCTTTCAGGCTGAAAGCCCAGCTCAACACTTCGGTAAACACCGTCTTGGTGATCAATGGGATCAAGCCTCTTTTCCAGTGGATAAATGTTGTCATGTTCTTGTGAAAAAATATTTCACACCGATAAATGGTTTCCGCAATTGGCACTGAACGAATTGATTTACCATGGAAGAACCCAATGACTATAGATGTTTCCCCATCGGGCCAAGCATTGGGTGTGCTCCATACCAAAAACCTTGTGTTCATGGATGTTTCCTGAGCAGTGGGGATTCCCCATGAAGATAAAACCTAGTTCCCAGAAATATGGCTTGATCCACTTCCCCAACCTTCCCGCCTAATCCATTTTTGGCATGAAATATATTTAAACACCTAAATTATTAGTTTTTAAACTATTTATTTAGTATATTAAATATAATCATAACTTCAGATAATATGGAAGCCAAAAAAACACCAAAAGCAGATTTAAGAAAAAAGCGTGGTCTTTTCCTAAATATTGGCCTGCTGATCAGCACAGGACTGGCCCTAGCCGCCTTTGAGTTTAAATCCTACACGCTTATCACCGTACAGGATTATAATCTCAAACCTGACCCATTTGAGGGTATTCTCGATGTACCCATCACCCCCCATCAGGTTCCCAAGCCACCAAAGATCGAGCATCCGGAAATCAAGGAAGTCCCGAATGATAAGGATATCCAAGAAAAATTCGAGCCGATTCTGGATATAGCGATTCCGGAGGATCCCGTTGTCAATAGTCCTGCTCTTCCCACAGGACCTCCTTTAGCAGATACGGCTGACGAGGTCAAAGATTTTGCCGAACAGATGCCCACTCCTCCCGGTGGTATGGAAGGATGGGCACAATACCTCAGCGGCAACTTAACATACCCCAAACAGGCTGTCAGAATGGGAATAGAAGGGACGGTATTTTTGGTCTTTGTGGTCAACAAAGATGGATCGATCCAAGATGTGGAAATTTTACGGGGTGTAGGAGGTGGCTGTAGCGAAGAGGCCATTCGGGTATTGGAAAATGCCCCCGACTGGAAACCAGGCCTCCAAGGAGGACGGCCCGTGAGGGTAAAAATGCGGTTGCCCATTAAATTCAAACTAAATTAACTTCCGCCAACCTTAATTTCCGAGGCCGCTTACCGGGGTAAGCGGCCTCTTTTGTCATTTGATCCGGAATGAAGTGATCACCTCCACTGTTTTCGTATTACGGATCCTGCTAAAACCAAGAATAAATTTGATATTGGACGCCAATGTGCCTCAATAATGAATGACGATTTTCTTTATCGGGAACTAAATTAATGGTATTTTTGTCATCCTTTACGAAATGGGGCTGACCGGTTTTGACAGTAGGTGTGAAGACTGGGCTCGCATGTCGGGTGGAGCATGTACGCCCGCGAATAATTCATGCGATCTATAATTGGCGAATCTAATTACGCCATGGCTGCCTAATCAGACCCTCATAGGGACTGATACTGCTTAAAGGGTTGAGTTCGCAAGGCGAATTCCCCAGCCACATCCCGCGGCGCTCTGTCTTGGCAGCGCTGATCTTGGGGTGTCGACTTGCCAGGACTAGTATTGCTGATGCTATTAAGGCAGTGCGAAACTCAAATAGCTAAGCGTGACGGTAGCTGTGTCATCCAGCGGCCCAACGACGAAAACCCAATAGATGACTAAACATGTAGACGGTACGGTGTTTCCCTATCTGGACCAGGGTTCGACTCCCTGCAGCTCCACCCAATGAGAGTTAGACGATTTCTTCGTTTTTCTCTCATTTTTTTTAGAATTTAAATTACTGTTTATCTGGTAGATACAACCAACTAAAGCGTTAATTCTTCCGGTTCGATAACCTGTTTTTGAAAAACACAGTTTTTCGGGGAATATCGAACCAATTAACTCTCTCTTTGTCTCGATATCTCCGTTTTCATACAGCAAATCTAGCCTGGAGAGCCTTTCCAGAGCCCTATCAACATATTTGGAATGGTTCGATACTCTCTCTGGCTTGGTCGCAGCCAATTGGTTCTCAAGCCGTGTTATTTCTTGATTACATTCTGATTTTATATCCCTATAATCATCTGCCTCAAGGTCTCCGGCCACAAATAAATCCCTGCTTCTTTTTAATTTTTCATGAAGACTTTCCAAAGAAGCTGCTACTTTTTTATGCTCCTCTCCCTCGTCCTTAAAATGGTATTTGAAGAATTCATGGAGTATTACTCCAAATATTTCAACTTTATCCTTCTTCAGGGTAAACCTTTTCATTTCACTGACCATTAGGTCATTGAATAATGAAGCCTTTTCCCTAAAACCGCACTTTGATAGACAATGGTAATAATAATAGCGTCTTGATCTACCTGTAGAGCCACTTCCAGTTAAAACCTTACCACATTTGGGACATATCAGGAATCCCCTTAATGGAAGCCTATCATCTGACGCTACTTTTGGCAAATACTCATCTCTTCCTATGTCCTGCAGAATATTCTGTACCCTATAAAATTCCCCTTCTGTAATCAAAGGCTCATGTTGGCCATTCACAAACTGGTCCTCTTCATCTTTAAATGCAGGCACGTAAATTTTTCCACAATACAATGGGTTTCGCACCATCCGATGGAAATGGGAACGGCTGATTTTAAGTCCTTTCTTTTTGACCATTTCCCAAATATTTTCCGTTGGGTACCTTTTTTTAAGAATTGTAGAAAAAACCCACTTAACGATAGAGGCTTCCGGTTCCTTTGGAGCAATAAACTTTTTTGATCCCTCCATTCGGTTTATATATCCAAAAGGTGCTTTCCTTAAATAACGCCCCTCCTTTAGGGCTCTTCTCATGCCGTGAAAAATATTCAGTGCCCTTCGATCATTTTCCACCTCAGGTGCTGCCAAATAGATCGCCAGCATCATTTTATTTTCAGGAATATTCAAGTCAAGTGGCTGTTCGTTAGCCTGTGGCTCTATATCTAAGTTTCGAAGGGTATTTATCATCTGGTAGGCATCACCCGCATTTCTGCTAAATCGGTCCCATTTTGTAAAAAGTATTTTGTCCACACCTCTTCCACGACTTTTCTTTAAGTACGTAAGAAGTTCTTTCCAACGGGGCCTGTTAAACGTTTTTGCAGAGTGATCTTCAAAAACCACCTTTCGAACCATAATATTATGATGATCACAATATCTTTTGAGGACTTCCTCTTGATTTCGTTGGGAATATCCTTTATCTGCCTGCTCATCGGTACTTACCCTTATATATAAGTCAGCTACACTCATTTTCTTTAACAATTTGATCCACAGCTAATTTAGCCAAAAAGCACATTACCTCCAGAATACCGCTGGATTCTTCCAATGATATTTCTTCTCCATGACTTTTAAATATCTCCCTAATCTTTTCAGGTGTGAGTCCACATTTTTTCGGACTGAATTTATCCAAATCAATCATTAAGATAAGTTCACCAATGAATTGGATTAATATTCACACCGAATTCAGAAGGTGGAATTATATAGTTTTAATAGAAAAACTTCCAGAATTAATAATTTCCCAATATTGGTTCCTTGCTTCTTTCTTCAAAAGAAAGAAGTCCGGGGGTATCGGACTTACCGGAAGCACTAGTTTTCTTCTTTCAATTGTTTAAGTTTCCGGAGCATATCTTTCCAGTAGGCCTGCCTGCCTTTTAGAAAGGCGCTTGCCTTTTCTGATATTTTATATTGGCTGAACATTTCAGCCTGTTTTATGGCTGCTTCCAGATCGGTTATTTCGATGGACTTTCCGTCCTTATCTATAATTTTCATCACTGCTTAAAGTTAAAGTTGTCAAAATGATATAATGGGGCAGGCTTCCACCCCTGCCCCATTCTTGAGTTACTTATGGACCAATATTTTTGCTCCCCTGTCCACAAAATCCGCGCATAGGTCAAAGGCTTTTTGTCCTTTCAATTGGGCAGTCCCACCCAGCAATATAGATCTGGTCTTGTCCTGCTCGGATTTAAATCGCCTAACATTCTGAAAGTATCCCGTCACGGCATTATACGTCCCAAACACCGTTCCTTCAGTGGACGGTAACAGTTGGGCGTCCCCCATCATGGCATAGGCAAACGCCTCTTCACATTGGTTTTTAAAAGCTGTGGATACCTTGTCATATTCTCCCCTGTAGAGGTTGTCCAGGGTATCCCTATTGGGTGCCAGCGCCAGCTCTATCAATCTTTTGACTTCCTTATCCTTGATTTTCACCTTTGCCCACCTGTTGAATACCGTTTCCAGGTTTGCCCCTGTTTCCGTTACCAGGCCCATCAAGCGGTGGGCCAGTTGCAGCCTTTCTTTGGCCCCTGATGTATGGCGGATCCTCACCACATTTGTTTTCCGTTGAAATGCGGCATTCAGGGTATTCTGACAAACTACCCTGATAGGGGTAAATGCGGCCATAATACTTCCTGTCCCATCGTGCGAGGTTGTCAGGAACAGGTATTGCTCGATCAGATCCTCCTTTCCTACCAAAATCCCATCAGGCAATTTGGCCGTGATAAACACCCTTTCCCCCTCCCCCAATGCTCCGGCCGTTTCATACTTCACCCCTTTCCCTTCTTTGATGATGGCATCAAAGAAAGAAAAGGCATCCCGGTTCTGTACGATACCGTAATCCTTCCCTACTACCCCAAATACCTTTTGGGTGTCGGTCCTCATGGTGGCAAACTGATCGGGTACCGGGATTTCTGTACTGGAATTATCAGGCCCGTTTTCACCATCACCAATCCCTTCCCGTTTGGTAAATAATGGTGCTTTGACCACCTCATAATCCAATCCTGCAAATTGAATGGCCTCCTTACTGGTAGGGTAATTTTCCACCACTTTCCCCAGCTTATGCCATGCCGGCTGTTTGACACTAAAAAAGCTGTGCTTTCCTGTTCTTTCGTTAAAATGGATATTATGTCCCATGATTTCAATTAATTAAAGGGTTATACATTTATTTGCTTCCCTTTTGCCCTTTCTCTGAAAGCCTGTGGAAAAAACATTTTTTAAAAGAAAAAACGGCAAAAAAGAAAGCTGGAGAAAAGGGGCGGCCCACAGCCAAAAAGGAAACGGAATAAAGGAAAGGTTGTGGGGAGGGGGTGTTTATGCCGTCCCTTTTTGGCCCCACTTTTCAGGCTTCAACCAAGGCCGCACCTACATTAGCTGCTCTTTTCTGCCGTTCTTTTAAAAAATTAAAGGTATTGTCCTTCCCTTCAACAGGTACAATGAATTAATATCAGGAAGACAATCCTACCCATTCCATAATCAAAAAAACGGACTGAATTTCCGGCTTGAAGCAGATATGAAATTATCCTTTCCAGCTCTGCGGAAAGGGTTAGTGGAATGGAATCAAAAACGGAAATTTGGTCCAAGACATTTTATGAAGTGCTTTCCCTGAAATGGAGTTTAAGGAATGAAGGGAATGTACTTTCTTATTATTGCAACGGTTATGTGTCTTCAAAAGTCCCTCTTAAAAAGTTTCACATTCCCCCATTGTGGTGTATTTATATCTGGAAATTAAAAAATAGTACCTGCCAGGCATTAATTGAAAATGTATCAATAATAAGGAATATTAAGAAAACCTAAATTTTGTTTTACCTGAATTCCAACAATAAAGAATCATTGAAAACAGAAAAAGGCTCCGATTTTGAAGCCTTTTTCTATTATCATACTTTCATTGCTTTGCCTTTCTCCTGCTTGGGAGTATCCTTCTTTTTACCCATCCCCTGCTCCAAATTCTCTTTGATCTCCTGCCGCAGATCCTTGAGATTGAGCCGCTTTCCAGTTTCATCATATACGCTGATTGATTTGTATTGTGGATTTGCTGCAATCAAAAAGGAGCCTTCCTTGCCTGCAATATTCACTTCATGGAGGTTTCCCTTTTTAAGGGAGTAAAGCAAACGGTCTTTTTGATCCATGCCTTCCATTTCCACGATTGGCAGGGTCTTCAGTGATTTTTCCAGATCGAAACCATAACGGTCATGGTACTGGAGCATAGGATGCTGGCCCTTTTCGTTCTTTTCTGCCAGGTCCAACTGTAGCCAGGCATTATAGCGTTCCCCTTCCTTATTGAACAGGGTCTTATACACCGGGCGCCATTCCAGGAGATTAAAGGCCTCCTTTGCCGAAATATGCTGGTTCTGGTAAAAGGTGTTGGACATTTTGCTGCCGTTGGGCTTGTGGAGCTCAGCATCGAAACTGTTGAAGAAATAGCGGTCCATCTTGTCGGACTTTCTGAAATTGAGCTTAAAGTCCACTTGCTTGTCCTCGATGGTCACCGAGTGGCCCAACTGGAATTCCTTTTTTCCCTGCTTCATTTGCTTTTCCAGTTCCTTGTTGAGTTCTTCGCCGAAACCGGCATATTTCAATCGTTCCTTTAGTACTTCCAGGTTTTCCTTGTCCATGGTCTATTGGTTTTATGGTTGAATAATCGGTTGTGCTTTCTCCAGATGTCCTGCCTTTAGCCTTAGCCTTAACAGCCGCCCACCGTTTTGCTCCCTGATATCGATGACCAGGTTTTCATTGCCCCTCAGGCTGAACTGCGGTAGTGCAAGTACCAGCCTGCTCGAATCATTTCCCTGCACTCCTTCTTCCGCCTTCCAGCTGACATGCGCGGGAACTAGCTCGGTATTGCGCCTCGCCGTTCTTTTCATGCCTCCCCCATCCCGCTTCCAGCACCGTATCCCAGGTTGTTGGAAGTCCACCGCTCCTTTGTTTTTCAGGTCAATGGTAAAGAACAGCGTTTGCCCATGGCTGGACACCGTCCTTACCCTTGCCGAAACCTTGCCCGACCTGGCTTTTCTGCCCAAACGGCCCATTGTTTTTTTATTGGCCATTAAGGCCGCAAAGTTGGCCAGTTCCCGCTGATTCAATCCTATACCCTTCAAGGCAACTGCAAAGCGTTCATTATCCAGCTGCGCTACCATATCGATGGTTAGGATATTGGGATGATCACTATATTTGACCTTGAACTGGTAAAGCCTTCCCCCGGCAGTGATGACATGCAGGCTGATCGGGGCAAAACCTTTGGCAGCAGCCTTCAGTTTAAGCACGTTGCCGGCATGGCTATCCTTTTGTGCCATGACCACTGGATTTCCCCTGTCCAGGCTCTTCACCTCAAAAGGGAATACCAGGACGGTAGTCTTGTCATAGGCAACTTCAACGGGGTAGCTCTTGATGATGGCCTTTGGAGTATATTGTGCCTTAAGGATGGAAATGGAGAGGAACAATAGCAGTAAGGCCATTGCTGCTTTTTGGAATATCATGGTTTTCATATCGGATTATTTTTGGTTGACAAGCAGCACCGGATGTCCGGCCCTTACCCTTACTTTGGTCAGTTTGACTTTTTTTGAAAGCAGGCCCTTTACGGTTTCGCTGCCTGCCGAGGCGGCCTGCATTTGCCAGGAGGTATCATAGCCCATCAGCTGGGTGGATTGTATGGCCTGTCCAGCACCTTCCTTTACGGCCTTTCTTTCCATGCTTCCCGGAATGCGGATGCCCTCCATCGCATCCATGTCGTGGACAGCAAGGGATACGGGCAGGATCATCTTGCCTTTCCTTATGGCACTGATCTTGATCTCCAGCCGCTCACCGGACAGGCTGCAACGACCATGGACAAGTTGCCCTTTTAGCAGGGAAAGCCCATTGATCGACACGTCCTCGGAGAGCTCCAAAGTGATGGTCTGTCCCGTGACCATCTCTTGGTCACCATAGACCGTCGCGGCGATGGCCACGGGCACGGGTTCCTCCGCGGACGGTTCACTTTCATCGAGTCCATAAAACCCATTGGTCTGGAAGGCCGTGTTGGTTTGGTTATCGGTCTCATGCCCTCCCGATGCTTCCACTGCAAAACTTTTTACTTTACTTTTGGCTTCTTCGAGCCGCAGCTGGACGCGCTCCGGATGCTGCACGTCCAGTAGTTTGTCCAACATGGAATCAATCTGCTGCATTTCGGGATCTTCGCCCATTGGCCTGCTCATCTGCTCCATCATTTCTTCGAGCTGCCTGACATCTTTATGGATGCCTGTTTTTTCCATTACCGGTTCAGGCACTTTCTTTGCCACTGATGGTGCTGGAGCATTGACCAGTTGCTGGATCGTTTCTAGTTGGGAGGCAATTTCCTGCTCGGCCCGGTCCAAATCGTTTGGAACAGCCTCTTTCCCTTCCACTGGTAATTTGCTTTCAAATAGCGGTAGTTGTCCTTCTTGTTGTGAAAGACTCCGCTGCTTTTGTTCTTCTTTTTCATAAAGTGCCATTTTGTCCAGGTTCTCCCCTTCGGGCAAGGTGGCCCCGGGAAGGGTAAGGTTCAGCCCCTTTGTCTGGTGATCGTCATTCAATACATCAGGATTACCTCCTCCCAGTGCCCAAAAGGCCAAAAAGAGAAAGGGAATGGTCAATAGGGGCAAAAACAGCATCATGCGTCTTTCCCTGAGGAATTTTTCACTGTGTTCGTTCATCATCGATCAATGGTTTAAGGTTTTGTACATCACTACTGTCCTGATAGGCCGGAAGCACCGGCAGTTCAGGCGTTGGCATCGGGGCAAGGCCCACTTGGTCTTGCCGTATTGAGGTCAAGGCAACTGCTGCATATCCGAGGGTTCCCGCTGCAAGCAACAGGACCATTAACCCGTACTGCTGCTTAGGGGAATACCTGTACAGCCTGGACTGAAGGCTCCTGGACAGCCTCAACGTCCCGACCTTTAATTTTTCGTTGCCCGAAAAAGCAATCGCAATTCCCATGATCTTCATCGTTTATGGTTTGAAAGATTGGTATTGGACAGGGTTTCCCAGCCTTCGATCAAAAAGCCATGGGGATTGTTCTCGGATCGCTGGACCTCCCGCAAGGCACCACGGGTCACCAGGCTGCGCACCATCACGGAGGTTGTCCTCACGATCCGTTGCTTGCCATAATAGGTGAAGCGGTAAGGGTAGCTTTCGATATCGAGCCTTATGCTGTCCATTTCAATCGTCTGGTCCATATTGGCCGCCACCAGCTGCTGGTAGTAACTTTGTTCGTCCAAGATGTCATAGGCCTTTTTTGCCGATCCATCTGCCAAATACAGGGCTTTGGCCACGCTTTGCTTAATCTGGTTTTCATCAGGTGAAAGGGTGAAGAAATGATGATGGAACATTTTGACATGGTCCTTTGCTTCAACGGCAATGTTCTGTTTCCTTTCTCCTGCCATGGCTTCCAGTACCTTGCCATGGGCAAGGATATATACCCTTTCCTGTGCATCGGCTGCCATCCGGAAGGATCGGTAGCCTAGAAATCCACTGAGCAGGCAGACGCCCAGCACGGCAAGCAGGCTGAAAAGACGTATATGGCGGAAGGCGGTATCGATATGTTTCAGGCTTTCAAACATGGCTTATAATGATTTGGCGATGGCTCCCCCTACCTTCACGGCTGCTTTGCTTCCCTGACCTGCTATACTGGTGGTCTTGCCCAGTAACTGGTCGCGGCCTCCCGGCTGTACAATAAAACTGGCCACATTGGGCACGGTAAAATAGCCGGTAATGGCAATGACCATGAAGACCATATAGGCCGTAGAGGAAAGGAAGTTTTGGTCAAGTACCATCATGTTCAGTTGGATCTTGGCTATGATGGCCCCGAAGATATTGGCCACGGGCAGCCACATAAAGACGTTGATATAGCGGGCAAACCATGCGGAAAGCGTATGCTGGAACCCATCAAATACGGACAGGCCCAGGACGATCGGCCCAAGAATGGAGAGCACCAACAGCTGGAAGGTCCGAATAGTATTGATGCACAGGGCAGCGGCAAAGAAGAGCACCTGTAGTATCCCACTGATGGCCTGGTTCAGGATGTTCTGCAGGTTAAAAGCATAGATGCTGTTTGCCAGCCGTTCCAGTACGCCCATATCCTCAACTGAATCGGGATAACTGTAGCGATCAGGTGCAGAGATATCTGCCGGGGGCGTGATATTGGGTACAATTTCCTGTTTGTTCAATAGGTCGATATGGGCATTGATCGCCGCATTGCTATCGTGCACCATGAGGGCGGTTCCTTCCACTATCAGGTTTCCCACCGTATGGATAATATCCATTATGGCAGGAAAAAGCATGATGGCAAGGCCGATGGCAAAAGGACGCAACAAGGGATAGACATCAATGGATTCTGATCGGGCCATATGTCCCCAAACGCGATAGGCGATGAACCATAAGGCGCCAAAGCCAGCAATAGCCCGGGCCACCCCGGTAAGCTGACCTGCCAAGGGCAGCATTTCAGTATAAAGGTCATCGAGTACCTCGTGCAATGTCCGAACACTGTCCCCTATCCCTTGGGCAAAGGAAACTTCCGGCAGTGCCACCAATCCCATTGCCATGATTGCCGTAATGACCGTTCTTTTCATAAAGTTCATTTCCATTGGTTCCAGATTTTGATCAGGTTGTTTTCCAGTTGCTTACGCTGCTCATTGAGCATTTTCACCTTACTGTTGGTCTTTCGGACAAAGACCAACATGGATTGCATCTCCCCGAAAACCCTGTCGATGGCCTCGATCCGCTCATGGTCATCCATGCGGAGCTTGCCCGAGGTAAGTACCATTGCCAGTTCGTCCAGGCTTTTGAGGCTTTCTTTGAAAAGGTGACGATAAACCGAAGACAGGTATTCCAGCTCGGCCAATCCCATCTTTCCGTCCCGGGACAATTGCCGGTAGGTAGCCGTGTATTCCTGGATGATCAGCTGCTGGTAACGGACGATTTCCGCAATGCGGTAATACCGGCGCACTTCGGGGCTTACGGCCAACATGCCATCCAGAAAGGCCTCGTGCAGTTTGTAATCCCCCTCGGCGATTCCCTTTACGGTCTTGTAGCCCGTACTAAGCAAGTGGTACCCTTTGTACATGTCCTGCAGGATCTGTTTGAGCTGGTTGAGTTTTTCAAAATTCAGTACCAACTGCACGGCTTCCTGGCTCTGGGCCCTGACAGGATTGCCCCATGCCAAGGCACCCATTAGCATAAGTATTAGCAGCTTAATTTTCATCATCGTAAAGGCGTTGCATTATTTGACCGTTCACTTGTTCCCATTTCCGCTGTCTGCTGAAATTGTTCAGCTTCCTGTTCCAGGTGAGCAATTGCCGGTGGATTTTATCCATCCTTACAAAGAGGCCTTCCAGTACTTCCAGCCTTTGCGCATTTTCCATTTCCAGTTGAAAGGGCTTTATCACCGCATACATTTCTGCAAGAACAGCCAGTGAGCGTCTGACCGATTCCCGGAAATTCCTTTCCATGGCCAGTTGTTCCCTTGGCCGTAGGCCTGCCCTATCCAGCAATTCCCTGCCTTTGGCCGTTTCTCCAAGTATCTTTCCCTGAATGACAATAATGCCTTCCACCAAGTGGTTGTCCCTTACATGGGGGCTGATCCCGTCCATCGCAGCAAACCATTCCTCAAAGAGGTTGAACTTCCCCTCCCGGATACGGGAAAGGGTGTTCAGTCCCGTGCGGGCAATACGATAACCCTTCCAGGCGGTCCCGGCATAGATTTTCAATGCAGCTATTTGCTCCACCAGGTAACGCTCCTGTGTCCGCTTCTGACGGAACCACTCGTTAAAAGTCTGTGCAGGCAGTTTTGAAGAAAGTACAAGACATAAGACCAGAAGGCCTGTTCGCACTTTTAATCTGTTGTTTGATCCCATAGCTCAATAAAGGTCATAGAGTGATTTGATCGGGGCATTTGCTTGCGGATAGTATTCCCTAGCCCTTAACACTTGGAAATTCCTTCTGTTGAAACTTCTCAGTTCGTTGAGATTTTCCTGTACTTTCTTGTCCGTCCGGTAGATGATCTCCAGCCGTTCCGCATCGCCCATCTGAATGGAATAGGCGGTGAGCACATCGGTCAGGTGCTGCAGGTTCTGTACACTCTGCTCCAGGATATTGGTGTAGGCAGCGGCCATGGCATCCCTTTCCGATGTGGTCAACAGCGTGCTCCGGGACAGCACCTTCCAGGCCTTTTGGTATTCGCCCACTATGGCCGCCTGCTTTTGGGCAATGTCCCGCACCCGCTGGAACTGGGAAAGCACCTGCTTGACCTTCCAGAGCTCATCGAAGAGCCCGCCGTATTGTTCACGCTGCTTTTCGCTCCAGTTGCCGATTCCTTCAAGTTCCAGCTTGGTCATCGCATTTTCCAGTACCTTCTGGGCATTCTGCAGCCATATGGTTTGGTTCTGCAGGCGCTGGATCTTCAGGTCAATGGCCTTGATCACCTTTTTTACGCCCTGCTTGATGATTTCCAGCACCGCGGCAAGCGGTATGGCCTCTGCCCGGTTCAGGGGCGCAAGAGAAAGTCCCAAAACGAGTGTACAGGTCCCTATGGATAGTTGTATATTTCTTTTCATTGCTATTGCTTTCTTGCCATATGTTCAATGGCCTTTTCCAAACTCCCATATTTTTTCGTGTAGCGCCTGATTTCCTCCTGTTCGCTTTCCTCAGTGGAATAGGTATAGTATTCCTCCGGTCCCACCTCGGTGCGATAGACCTTGGACAACTGCCCGCCCAGGCTGATGAATACTTCTTTGTATTTCCGCTTGGGGTCATTGGCCTTGTTGATACTGAGTGCCAAAGCAGCCTCTTTTTCGGTCAGGCCGAGCAGCTCTTGGATACGGCCGAACTTGTTCTGGTACTTGGACTGGTCGAGCAGGATCTTGCAGTCGGAATTGTTGATAATGGCCTCCTTGACCACAGGAGAGGAAATGATGTCCTCCACTCCCGGTTCAGCCCCATCATGATCGTCCTTGCCGCCTCACTGGCATCGGTGATGTCCAGCATGGTCTCCGGCTCCAGTGGATTGCAACGATGGGAATGGCTTAGCCTGTCAAAATTGATGGTAAAGAAACGGGGCTTTTCCCTATAGGCAGCAAGGTTTTTCAAGAGGGTATTATAGGCAATAATGGACAGGTCATCGTATTTGTAATCATAGATGAACATGCTAAAGCCCTTTTGGATGTGCTGGGTAATGACATGACGGATGACAAAGTAGCTCTTCCCGGATCCCGGTGTACCTGCTACCAAAAGTGCGCGGAAGGGGTTGATGATGTTGATCCAGGAAGCCCGTACCTTGTTTTTGAGCCTGTACCGTGCTGGTAGATTGACCGAGTATTCATTTTCTATCAACCTTTCTTCCTGTGGAAAAGTCTCGTTGAGATGATTGAACACGTTCTTTTGATTTCCCAGAAACAGCACCCTTCCCATTCGTGCCCCGGTGGAAAGTACGGCTAAAAAAGAAAAAGAGGTTATGGCCATATAAACATAGAAGCTGTTTGGAGGCCATACTATTTCACCTGTCCAATAATGGCAGGAAAGGAAAACAGCACTGCCCAATAGAAAGCCCACCAGCAAAGGTGCTATTTTACTGTCCTCCTTCTTTTTTCCCTTGCTTCCCAAAAGGGATACCAACAACAGGAACAGGACAATTCCCTTTGTCCAAAAGGGGGAAGCAAAGAGCCCTGTCTTGGCAAGTCCAGCCAACAGTCTGTCCGTAATGGAATGACAGGCCCCTAGCTGGCAGAACAGGCTATAACCGGTATAGTAAAAGTGTAGACACAGCATCCCCACACTTCCCTTGCGGGTAAGGTCGATGATCTTGCGCAGTCCTTCTATGCTTTCCCCTGTTGCCATGTCCTATAGTTTTGGTCTCCGTTGTTTCTTCTTTTTTCTTTTCAGCGGGTAGGGCACCGGTTCGTAGGCTGCTCCATGAAAGAGCATGTCCAGAATTTCCTCCCTGGTCCTGGAACCAATAATGGGAGCAATGATCACTTCCACCGTCTCTTCATTCAGTCGTTCCAATGCACAAGGTCTTGAAATCGCAGCAAACCGGTCCTGCACCCCTTTGGCAGAAAGGCCCTTGCCCAATTGGCTGCCGTTGAAGACGCACCTGTTTACAAAGTCGATATAGGTCAGCCCATACACCCTTCCCTCACCGTTCTGCCGAATGACCAGCCCTATCCCTTCTTTAGACAGCTTTTCCCTAAACTGCTCCATGGAGCCCGAAGGCCAAAGTGCCTTGGAAACGGTTTCCTTCAAGGGTGCCCTAAATTCTACTGTCCTGCGGCTGTTCCGTTCAAATGTCTTTTCCAATCGGGACAATGTAGGCTTTTCATACAGCTCACTGGCCTTGATGGGCACACCTACCCTGTTTCCCTGCTGATCAACAATACTGTAGACCAGTCCCTTCTTTTCGTGCATCCTGCTTCCCGGTTCTCCCCGATAAGCGGTCACGTTAAAATGTCCCAAGATGGCATTCATCTGGCCAAGCGAAGTAAACCGATAGTTGTAAAGTACTTCCTGTACTGCCTTGGTCACTGCCGCCTTGGTTTCCTTTTTGCCATATTCCACCGGTTCCAGCGGTTGGAGCAAGAACCGCTTGCGGTGGCCCTGTTCTTCCGCCACCACCAGGCCGAAGTCCTTTTCAATCTGCTTTCTTGCCGGCTCTGAACGGAGCCTTCCCAGGTTATGTGTTTCAAGCCGTCTGCCCTTCCCATCAATGTTACAGGTGGCCACGTGCAAGTGGGGATGTCCGGCATCATGGTGGAGATAGACCAGGTAGGGCTGCCCTCCAAAACCTATCCTCTCCATATACTCTGTAGCGATCCTTTTCATGGTATCGGCATCCAACTTGTCCTCCGGGGAAAAGTTCAGGGAGATATGCAGCGCATTGGTCTTTGTCCTTATGTTCAGCTTGGTCAGCTTGTCAAACCGCTGCAGCTTTTCCTTATAATCAGGATCGAGTTGTAGAAATCCATTGGCCATAAGCAAGGAGGCCTGTCCGTTTTCCACCTTGTTTTCATTATAGCGCAGCACACCGCGGATGGATTTCCCTGTGGTGATCCTTACGACCATGGCCTTTTTGACAATTGGTCGAGCACCAGCAACAGTTTGGAAACCAGCCCTCCCACCTTGGCGTAAAGGGGCATGACTTTCCTTGCATAAAAGCGTTTGTTCTTGGGATCGGGGTGGGCATGGAAATAGTGGACCAGTTGGTTGATGTTCACCCCGATCTTGTGGATGGCTGTTTTGGTCTGGGACAGCTCTTCTCTTATTTCCTCCATGGAAGCATTCCGGGTGTCGAGGGTAATGGCACGGTCAAACAGCATGCTCCGCAACAGCTCGCTCAGGTTTTGGCAACCTGCCGATTGGCGCAGTAGCTCTACCAGTTTCCGGTGCTCCGTTTCCTTGAACCTGATGGTCTTCCTGTAGTTACGTTCCTGTCTTTTTTGTTTCATGGTTGTTGGATTTGCATGTTCCGACTTTGGAGGGATTGTCCCCCTTGCCACTCCGGCAGCAAGGGGCAAGATCGGATTGGCGTCAGACAATCCTACATCTTGCTGGCCGCCGGATCGCGGCCCCGGATTGGGACAAACTGTCCTCCGTTAAACATGTTAAAATGATAGGCCTTTAGAATACCAAGTTCAGTTTTCCAGGTTCCACACCCACTGGTCTGCGGCCATCACCCAGTCCCGTAACGGGCTTCCCGACTCACTTTTCCAGTCCAGTCCCTGATAGTAAAAATAGAATACTTCCGCTTCAGAATCCGGAATGTTCATAAACCGGAAATAGGCCTTCACTTCTTCGATGGTAGGTGGAATACGGTCAGTAAAATTCGGATGTTCACTTTGGTCTTTCATGATCGTTCTTCGTTTTGTTAAAGTCCAAAGGTGGATCATAAAAGGCTGGAATGGTCACACTGAAAACCGAAGGGGGAGCTGAAAAACAAAAGGAACACCGCTTTCCCAAATTAGGCAGCACTTAAAGCAAGAATAAAAAAAAGGCCTTACAGCCCTCCTTCATCCGCGAATGAATAATATCCTTCGGTTGTGATGATAATATGATCCAATACCGGCAATTCCAATAATTTCCCGGCTTTCACCATTTTTTCCGTTAGTCTTTTATCCTGTTCACTGGGTTTTAAGGTACCGGATGGATGGTTATGAACCTTATGTAAAGCTTTACATAATTCGCATTATGCAAAGTATAATATTATGTAAAGCGAAATTTATAAATATCTGATTATGAAAAAGTTGACAACAATAAACTTTACATAAAAACACACCGTGTTCGAATTTAAACTATGGTTGTCCCATTTACTTATTACTGCAAATAGCCCTAAAGGGCATTTAGCAGGCTTTCTTGAATCCTCTTTTGGTTATTATGAATATAATTCCAAAATTATGTGCAGTTTATTATGTAAACTAAATTCATATTTAGTAGCTTATTATCAATATTTTAAACTCATTACTTTACATAACCATTTCCTTTTCATAATGCGAAATTATCATAGCCGTAGCAGATGCTTTCATGGCTGCCCCAAAGATCACTTTCAGGTCTACTACAGTCCCTGCAGTTCCTCCGGATGAGGCGTTGATAATTCCAAGGACACGGTTAGCCCTATTTAGGAGAATAACCTTAAATTCTTCAATAAACTCTATTTTCGACTCATCCCAGTTGGCCCTTAAAATCCTATTGGCAGTCAAGGAGGACGTGATTTGGGGCTTTTGGGAAACCTTTGAATTGGCCTTGTAACTTAGTACAATTTCTGCTACTTGGCTGGATACGATGTCTTTGTTGTTGCTGTCCATAACATTTCGTTTTTGATGGTTAGAAATTAATTATGGACACCGCCCCGCTTGAGGGCAACCAAAGCCAAGTGGCAACGGAATAAATGAGGGGGCATGCGGGAATGGCATGTGTTTATGCCGGACACTCTTGGCTGCCCCGGCAGCCCGAAAGCGAACTTTGTGCAGTGATTAATGGATAAAGAATAATAAATCCAATTAGAGCAGTTAGGATTTCGTCAAAATTATCAATCTGATAACTTTCAAAATGGCTAAAAATGGCAGTACCCAATTTTATCATTTCTTTCTTCTATGTTACTCAGGATATTATTTCTTAAAACCATTAATATAAATCCATAAAAAGACCTGAATAGGATAATTAGTGATGGAAATCACTCCAAAAGAAATTATACAGACTATATGCATTTAACTGTAATCACAAACCAAGAACAAATGTTCAAATTACCGACCCTACCTCCCAAATCACTCCTCTTGGATGCCACCTTATAACGGGAAAGAATAAAGGTGCGGGGTGCTGACGTCAAAAAGCATTCTCTTGCCCTAGACCGTATTCCTTCCCTTTATACTTTTGCAGCAAGGTGTGGTGGATATCGGTAATTAGAAAACAAAGCCGATAATTGAAACAAACAATTTCTCAAACCAGAGTAAAGCGCATAGAAACATCAATTCATAGGCTAATTCAACGACAAAAGATTCTTGCAGTCTAGCTTAGTACCTGTCAATTTTAAAACTTTCAATTATCCATTGATCCTGATAATAGTCCAATTATGAACTAAATGGTAATATATCACCAACCTAGAAACGTACTGTTACTAAGGCCGTAAATTATTTATGATTGATGGTTTTTTAAAATGCCTAGTAAAAGTCAATATCCGACACTCCGCGTGCTGCACGGGTAATATTAATGGCCACCTATGGACTGGCGGTAATAATGGCCAGAAATGCGGCTCCTGCCGAAGCGGTAAGCCCCCATTGTTTACGCAGTAGCATTAAAGGGGTCAGCAGCTGATCTGCTCCCCAGTGAGCCGCCCATGCAGCTAATATTAGTACGCCTGCCCATAACCATCCATTCATATATTTAGAGTTTAAGTTTCACTTTGCTAACCTTAAAATCCTAATTGCACCACGCATCACAAAGGCAAAAACGATCCCGCCTACAATCAAATCAGGCCATTTGCTTTCCAGCCAATAAACCAATACCCCGGCCAGTATCACCCCTGCGTTAACGATGATGTCATTAGAGGTAAAGATCGCACTGGCCTGCATGTGGGCCTCTTTACTTTTTGCCTTGTTGATCAGCCATAGTGAAATGAGGTTGCCCGCTAAAGCAAGCAGGGATACAATAATCATCCACTGGAACAGAGGCGTTTCGCTTTGAGTAAAAAACCTACGTAGTACTTCCGAAAACCCAAGCAGGGCCAGGGCCATCTGAAAGTAACCACTGATCTTGGCAACTTTTTTCTTGCGGGAAATAGCTGCTCCCACCGCAAAGAGACTCAGACCATAGACAATGGAATCAGCCAGCATATCCAGCGAGTCGGCTATCAAGCCCATGGACCTGGATATCCATCCGGTGGTCATTTCGGCTACAAAAAATCCAAAGTTGATACCCAGCACCCACCATAATATTTTGCGTTGATGTGAATCATCCACCTCTATAGGCAATTCTGCGTTGGTGGTGCCCTCCAATTGACCATTGAGATTGAGCTCATTGATCGCTTTATGTATAGGCTGTACCTCATCCTGATGGAATACTTCCAGCCTGCGTGCCGGAATGTCAAACTCCAGGTGTTTTACCTGACTGAGAGGTTCCAGTTTCATGCGGACCATTTGCTCCTCTGAGGGGCAGTCCATTTTGGCTATTTTGAATATGCTTTTATTCATTTGGTTAGTTTTTTTCTACATTTCTCACAGATGCCCTGGAGCACCCTATTGACCTCCTTTACATTATGATTCCCATCTATTGAAAGTAGCTCATTCGGTACAGAATCAGGCAAACAAAAGGTTCTACTACATACTTCACAGTGAAAGTGGAAATGCCATTTTTCTTCAAATAAATCTATTGTCCGATAGAAAGTCATTTTATTTACCGGCTTTTCCTGCCGGGCAGTAATATCCAAAGCTTTTTGAAGTTCTTTCATGCTACAAGCCTTTTGCTTCTCAAGAATATATTCAATCACTTTGGTACGAGTATCTGTTAAAAGAATTCCATGATCCTGAAGTATATCTTCTGCTATGCTCATATTTTAACCAATGTTTATATTCTATCATTTTAAGTATTTTTATACGCCAACAATCGTAAAGCATTGAACACTACGATTAACGTAGAACCCTCGTGGATCAACACTGCAATACCGATATTGGCAAATCCGAAAATTGTGGCGGGTATCAACAAGGCCACTATACCCAAACTCATCCACAGGTTTTGCTTGATAATGCCTTTGGCCTTTCTACTTAAACCGATTGCAAAAGGTAAGGTTTCCAGCTTATCGGCCATCAGAGCAATGTCAGCTGTTTCCAGAGCCACATCACTTCCTGCCGCTCCCATGGCTATGCCCACCGTACTATTGGCCATGGCCGGAGCATCATTTACGCCATCGCCTACCATGGCTACTTTGTCTTCTTTTTGTCTAAGCTCTTTAATGGCTTCTACTTTTTCTTCTGGCAGCAAACTGCCCCAGGCATCTGTAAGGCCTATTTCTTTGGCTACCGCATCGGCTACTTTCTGATTGTCACCGGTGAGCATGATCATGCGTTTGACACCAATCTTTTTCAATTGCGCTAAGGTATTTTTCGCTTCTTCTCTTGGCGTATCCATCAAGGCGATGATGCCGATGTAGCTGTCATTTTGCCGGATGAGCATGGTGGTATTACCATCAGACTCTAAGGACTTTACTTTTTCTTCAATTTCCTTTGATGGCTTCTTATCATCCAGCGACTCAAACAGATCCAGGTTGCCAATGTAGACTTTGTCACTTCCCAGTGTTGCTTTGATCCCTTTCCCAAGCACTGCCTCCAGATCTTTCGCCTCTGGTATATCAGCACCCTTCAGTCGCTCTTTCCCGTCACGCACTACGGCCTTTGCCAGTGGGTGATCACTGAGGTTTTCTACGGCAATGGCGGTTTTCAACAGTTCTTCTTCACCTACTTCACCCAGGGCAATTACTTCGGTAAGGTTTGGCTTTCCTTCGGTTAGCGTACCGGTTTTGTCAAAAGCCAGGGCCGTGAGCACACCCAGGTCTTCCAGTGGCCGGCCACCTTTAATGAGCACACCGCTTTTGGCCGCCCTGGCCACTCCACTAAGCACGGCACTAGGGGTGGAAATGGCCAAAGCGCATGGACTGGCTGCCACCAGCACGGCCATAGATCGGTAAAAGCTTTCGCTAAAAGTTTCATCAATGACCAGAAAAGCAAAATTGAGCAGCACCACTAGGGCCAGCACCGAAGGCACAAAATATTTCTCAAACTTATCGGTAAACCGCTGGGTGGGCGACTTTTGGGTTTGTGCTTCATTGACCAGCTTCACCAGCCGTGACAAAGTAGAATCTTTAGCCTCCTTGATCACCTTTATTTCCAGCGTGTTATTGCCATTGATGGTACCGGAAAACACCCGGTTTTCATCCTTTATTTCGCTTTCCTGTGACCAGTCTTTATCGGGATCATCCACAGGTTCTTTATCCACTGGTACACTTTCCCCGGTAATAGGTGCTTGATTTACGCTACTCCGACCATCTACTACCACACCATCAGCAGAAATTTTACTGTTGGGCTTTACCACGATGATGTCGCCTATGCTTAGTTCTTCTATACCTACTTCTTCTGTTTTCCCATTTCTCTTAAGCAAGGCCGTTTTGGGTGCCAGTTCTGCCAGGGCGGCAATAGATTTTCGGGCCTTGTTCATGGCATAATGCTCCAGGGCATGGCCCATGCTGAACAAGAACAGCAGTAAAGCACCCTCCGCCCATTCCCCCAAAATAGCCGCACCTATGGCTGCCACCAACATAAGGAAATCTATTTCAAAGCCTCCTTTGGCGACTGTTTGAATGGCTTCTTTAGCAGTGAAATAGCCGCCAAAGAAATATGCTGCGATATACAATATTAAGCTTACCAAGGAAGGCACAGCCTCGATGTAGGAAAGCCCAAAACCAATACCGAGCAATGACCCGCAGATGATAGAAAAAATTAGCTCGGTATTTTTGCCGAAAATGCCTCCGTGTGAGTGGTCGTGATCTTCCCCTTTCTCATGATCATGTTCTCTTTCCTGAGTTTCCTTTGATTCAGATTTGCTGGACTGCTGTAAAAATCGCTCTGCACTTACCCGTGTATCGGGGATGTCCAACCCTTCTTTTCGCAATACTTTTAATATCTCGGCTTCATCTATTTTTGAGGTATCAAATTCTAGTCTCACCATGCCGGAACCTGAAACAGAAGCTTCCAGAACACCCCCTTTGTTCCGAAGATTTCTCTCAACGTTACGGGCATGCCGAGTGTGCCGTATCCCTTCTACTTCTATGAGTTTATGACCAAATTTCTCGGTAATTTCAGCTCCGGTTTGCCCCGCTAATTTTTGGATTCGGTCAATGGATATCACCTCAGGGTCATAATGAAAGCATAGCTGTGGCACACCATTGTCGGTTTCATCAGCCACATGCACTTTTTCTAGGCCTTGGGTATCCTGAAGGCGGCTGATGAGTTTATCTACACATTGATCTTTTTCATCCGGTACTTCCGGCAGCATCACCGATATTTGTATTTGTAGTTTTTTCATTTTACTCATTTATTCATTAACAACAACTGTTCTCTCATGATAAGCGTTTTGTTTAAGCCTTTTCAAATGCTTCCTTTCCTTCTTTTAAGGCATACCAAGCTATTCCAAGACTACCAATAGCAACTACATAAGGAATTTGCCATATAGCATAAATGAGACTGGACGCCAGAAGTATAAAAGAAAGATAAAAGCAGGTCTTAGTGCATTGTGCATCAGAAATAATTGGTTTGCTCTCCAACTCCCTACCCACTTTTATTTTTGCTCTAAAAAGAAAATACATGGTAGCGATAGAAAGCGCTGAAATGATAACACCGGCAGAGGTAGTCTGGGGTTCGGACTGGCTAACAATTGAAAATATGGCACCTGTAATGAGCCCTGCCACCAATAGATACAGAGCCGTACCGGTTATTCTCAAGGCTGTTATCTCAAAATTATCACGTTGCTTTATTTCATGATACTGCATTCTCCAAACCATGTGGGCAACTCCTACTCCAGAGAGTACTTCTGCAAAACTATCTACTCCAAACCCAAATAAGGCCAGTGTTTCATCTGTTGCGCCAAAGAAGGTAGAGACAAGGCCTTCAATAGTATTGTATCCAATGGTTATCAGGCTGAGGATGAAAGCAGTTCTAAGTCCTTTTTGAAGATTAATATGCCCTTCTAATGTCCGTTGAACGGATGGACAAGGCACTGAACCATGAGAACAGAAAACACAGCAATCACCTGAATTTGGCTGTAAAATGTTATCACATCGCTCACAATCAAACGAAATCAAGCAACTATCTTGGGGCATTTCTACCTGACGTTGGTGATGACAGTGTGGGCAAACCAATAGAGATTGATAATGAATTTGCTGGCTCATAATATTAGCTTTCAATTTTACATTGGGGACAAATGCCCTTTACAACCAAATTGGCTTCTTCGGCCTCATGATTAGGCGGAAGGACAATTTCAGGAATTTTGTAACTGGTAAGGCATTTAGTTTTCTCACAAATTCTGCAATGAAAATGCAGATGCAAATCTCTTTCTATGTCACATTTACAGCCATCCTCGCACAATGCATACTTGGGCACACTGGTGCCATCGTCTATACTGTGTACCATGCCATTTTCTTCAAACACCTTTAAAGTCCTGTAGATGGTCGTTCTGTCAGACTTTACGAAGGCTTTGTACAAGTCGGTGAGGCTAACGGCTGCCTCCCGATCCAGCAAATACTCCAGCACCAACAACCGCATGGCGGTTGGTTTTATCTTATGGCATACAAGAGTTTCTTCTAATTCTTTTATTGCGCTCATAATGTATTTTTCTAAGTATTACTTGTGTAAACTGCACTTTTAAGACCTCACTAATTCCCGGAATGAAGGGATTTAAACCCATCTCTTTTTAGAAAAACCTCCCGTAGCACTTAGCAAACATGCGATGGATTCTCCACCATTAAAATGCTTGAGCGTAGCATTCATCACTACCTGAAATTTCCGTTCATCTGTTATAATTTTAATCGCTCAGTTAAACGTTATAGGAGAATGAGGCTGGCTTATCTGTTCACTTAAAAAACCGTTACCAACATCCAGACTTTTCAGGTTAAGCAGACCTGAAATTTCTTTTGTGTCATAGTCCAGTTGAATCAACAGTTGATGACTTTCTACAATAACCTGCTCCTCATCTTCTTCAGCAACCATTACAATATGCCCTTCAGTAGTCCTGTAAAGTGTTTGACCTTTAATGATAGAGGCATTAAAGACAATTAGCAGAAGTATGAACAACTTGATTTTCACTATTAACGACCATTTAAATTTTCTTCGATATAATCGAGTTCTTCAGGTATATCAAGCTCTCGTGTGCCATTGCCGGTGCGTACAAAAAAATGCGAACGGTCGCTATCATGAAGATAGACCGGGGAACCGGCTTCAACACATTGCCACCACAGTTTTGATTTGTTGTTTATGTACAAATCTGATAGACAAAGTCCTCCTCTTTTTCGGGCCAGATATTGTATTTCTATTGGAGACTCCATAATACAATTACTTCATATCAAATCTTTTAATTGATTTTCCAGTCTTGATCCGGTAAGCATCGTCTACTTCTGATACATAAATAATCCCATCGCCCGGTTCTGGCGTTTGAGCCTTATCACAGATCAGTTGCACTGCTATATCCATTTCTTCATTCTGACAGACCAGCTCCAGTTTCACAACCGGGCTGTCCGTAAAATGAAAGTCTAATGAAGGCGATGCATCTTCTTGTCTGTGCGCTCCAGTTCCTTCTCCTTTAGAAAGTGTCACACTCTCAAATCCTGCATCCCGCAGGGACTTTACCACTACCTGTACTTTTTTCGGTTTTATAAATGCTTTTATTTCTTTCATGTGTATAAGTTTAATTCCAATGGCCACATGTAATTCGCAATAAACTTATTCATCCCAAGGTTGATATAATTAGGATCTCTAAGCTTATGTTCATTTCATGCCTTTGTTGTTTTAATTTCAGTTTGTAATTGGCAAAAAGGTAGTTGGCGAACTACCTTTTGCCAACTTAGCCTTTAGTGACTATGTGAAGTCTGGCTTTTTTTCATCTCAGCAATCAGATAATATGCATTATTCCAAGCCACTTTTGTACCCTCCGGCAAAGGCTCCAGCAGATTGATTTCTACCCAACCTTCATCCGATATTCCGGTGCGTACCTCTACCGGCTGAAAAGCCCATTCGGTTTTTCCGTCTTCCTCGTGTGCCTCAGCTATAAAAATATAAGGCTTACCTTCATCCTCCACAATGGCCCCTTCAGGCAAAGCCTTTACAGATTCACTCTCGGTATGGATTTTTCCATTAATGTACATACCGGGGATTAGGAAGTCTTCTTTACTTTCAATTTCCGCATGTACATGCACCGCTTTAGGGTTTTGCTCAAACTGTTTACCAACAGAGTAGATCTCAGCCTCTAGCTGCTCCCCCGGCACCGATTCTACCCTAAAAGAGACCTTTTGACCTTCTTTAACCTTATGAACGTCTTTTTCAAATACCATCAGGTCGGCATGTATATGCTCGGTGTTAACGATCATGAACATTTCTTTCTGAGGGTCTGCAAACTGCCCGACCTGCACCAGTACCTTTTCAATGTACCCGTTAATGGGGCTTACCACAGGTACATATTGATAAATGTCTCCATTCTGAATTTTGGAGATATTTAAATTGAGTTGTTTCAATTGTGCCTCGTAGCCCTTCACTTCACCTTTCATGGCCTGAAAATCAGCCAGCGTTTCCTGGTAGGTTTTACCTGACCCCACTTCTTCTTCATACAGCCGCTTTTGCCGTTGCATTTCCTTTTCCAGGTATTGTAAGCGACTGAATGATTTTACATAATTAGTTTGTAGCTGAGTCAGGTTGGGGTGTGAAAGGTATGCCAGTGCCTGCCCCTTATTCACCTTCTCACCTTCAATTACTTTAATGGAAGTTACATTAGCACCTAAAATAGCAGTAACAGTTGCCTCGTGCTGTGGGGGTACTTCCAATTGTCCGTTGGCCTCTACCACCCCGGATAAAGCCCGCATGGGCAGGCTGTCTACTTTCATCTTGAGGCTGTTAAACTTAAGGTCAGATAAGTGTACCACGCCCACTTCTTCTTCACTGTGACTACTTTCTCCGCCTTCATGACCGCCTTCACCTTCTGCATGGTTTTCATGGGTTTCTTTAGCCGTATCAGCCGATTTACTGCCGCAGCCTGTAAATACAGAGGCTATCATTAGCAGTGCCAAAATGTATATCAATTGATTCTTCATCTTTTTTATCTATTTATATCTATGATTTATCGGTTAATTAATTTGATGTCTTTAAATAGTATTCCAATTGGTAGCGGCTATCCAGGTAGTTACCAAAAGCATCCCAGGAGTCCACCTCAATACGTATCGCGTCACGGATGTTTTGCAGAAACGTCACATAATCTATGGCTCCTTCGCGATAAGCGGTAACTGCTCCAGCCTGTTGCTCCCTGGCTAGTGGTAGCGCCTCTTCGCGATAGTAAACCCATGAATTGCGCCACTTCAAATACCGCTCCCGCATGTTTTGATAAGCGGTATTCAATTCCATCTGGGTTTGCCTTAGGTTTTGCCCGGCAATATCCCTTTGGATTTTAGCTGACTGGGTCCTTCCCAACTCAGGCCCAAAAAGTAATGGTATTCTAATACCTATTTGGTATGTGTAAAAGCCGGATTGCCCATCTACCTGCTGTTTACCATATTGCCCCTGCAGCTGCGGCAGAAATTGTGCTCTCCGTTCTTTTATCATAGCATTTGCGACATCCACCTGCTGCCGGGATACATTTAACATCGGATGGTTCATCAGCGAATCTGCCATATAGTTCAAAGGCTGATCCAATTGATTGGTGGCTATGTCTGGTACGTTAAAGAGTGTATCGTTGGCAAACCACAGGTTTAGCCTTTGTAGTGCACTCAGATAGTCCCGATACGCCTGCTCTTTTTGAATCTGTACCTGGTTGGCCTGGTTGGAGGTGGCCAGGTACTCCAGCTTGGACGTAGCTTCTGTCTCCAATCTGATCCGGGCTGCCCGCTCTATATCTATAAATAAAGAATCAAGTTGTTCATACACCAGATACTGACTTTTGGTGGTATACACTTGTGCCCAGGCCCGGCTCACTTCTCGCTCCAGTTCAATCACTGACAGGTTGAGGGCATCTTCAGCGAGTGCCACTCTTTCTTTCTGCAACCTAAGCCTAGGTGCTATGCCAAAAACATCAATTTGCTGCTGCTGGATACCTATTTGGGTATATACTCCGCCAGAACTTACCTCTGAACCACTACCAACCTCTTCTCGTCCGGTAAATACCTGCGTGTTGCCAAAATCCCAGGCGGTTTTCTTTAAAACCTCCTGGTTTTCAATCTCCAAGCGTGCCAATTGAATTTTCGGATAGCTTTCAATCGCTTTCTTTTTAGCTTGTTCCAGGGTGATCGTAGGCAGACTATCGTAATCACTTTGTCTCTCTGTTAAATTCTCTTGCGACCGCTGGGCATTCGCAAGGGAAGGTAATCCAACAAGGCCACTCACCATGAACAATACAAGAATCAGATTGGTGTTTGGGGTTTGAAGCCCTTTCCTTTTGTCGCTTCTTCCTTCTACAAAAGTGTAAAGTACAGGTAGAACTACCAGCGTAAGCAATGTCGCTGTCAGCATTCCCCCTATCACTACGGTAGCTAAGGGTCGCTGTACTTCGGCACCTGCAGAGGCTGAAAATGCCATGGGCAAGAAGCCGAAAATATCTGTTGTCGCTGTTAGCATAATAGGTCTGATTCGTTCTTTTGTTCCGGTTAGAATACGGTCCCTGATACTGGTCACACCTTCTTCTTTTAGCGAATTGAAGCGGTTGATCAAAACCAGGCCATTGAGCACGGCCACACCGAAGAGCACAATAAATCCGACACCAGCCGAGATACTAAATGGCATGTCTCTCAACCAAAGGGCAAACACACCTCCAATGGCTGCCAAAGGAATGGCGATGTAAATCATTATGGATTGTGAGAAAGATTTAAGCGCAAAGTAGAGTAGTACAAAGATGAGAAACAGGGCTATTGGCACCACGATCTGCAAGCGTTGCTTGGCTCTCTGAAGGTTTTCAAATTCACCTCCGTAGGAAATATAATAGCCTGCTGGCAAATCCAGCTCACTATCCAGCTTTTCCTGTATATCATTGACTACCGACTCTACATCCCGGCCTCTTACATTCACTCCGACATAGGTTCTTCTGTAGGTATTGTCCCGAGAAATCTGCATGGGTCCAGGCACGTAACTAATGTCTGCTACCTCCTTAATCGGAACCTGTGTACCATCCGGAAGGTCAATATATAAGGTGCGCAGGTCGTCTATGCTCTTTCGGTGAGCTTCATCAAAGCGGATAACCAGGTCAAATCGTTTTTCGCCTTCAAAGATCACCCCGGCTACACCACCGGCAAAAGCTGTGCTTACGTACTCATTGAGCTTCTGGATATCTAGTCCATATTGCGCTACTTTATCCCGGTTATAACGGACAGTCATTTGCGGTAGTCCTGACGTTCTTTCCGGGTTTACATCTCCTGCTCCAGGCACTGTAGAAATGATATCTGCCATCTCCTGAACTTTGGCTGACAGCATCTCCAGATCTTCGCCATAAAGTTTGACAGCAATATCTTCCCGGACACCTTCCAGCAACTCATTGAACCGTAATTCCACCGGCTGGGTAAAGACCAGATTTACTCCGGTCATGTTAGTTTCTAACTTATCCTTGATTTGCTCTATCAACTCATCCTTGGTCTCGGCAGATACCCACTGGTCTTTATCTTTTTCCAAAATGAGATACATATCAGCAATGTCCATGGGCATGGGGTCGGTAGGAATATCTGCCACTCCTATACGGGCCGTTACCGTCTTAATTTCCGGAAAGCTCTTTAATAACAATTCTTCAATTTTGATAGACACGTCTTTTGACTCACTCAAAGAACTTCCAGGTCGGATGAGTGCCTGCATAGCAATGTCCCCTTCATCTAATTGTGGTACAAACTCGCCCCCCATACGTGAGAAAATAAACCCAGCAAGCCCTAGCAATACAATAGCAACAATAATTACCACAGCTTTGAAACGCAGCGCACTTTTAAGTAATGGAAGGTAAGCATATTGAATACCGCCAATAATCTTGTCGCTAACTTTCTCTAACCACCGTTCAAAACGACCAAACCAATTCTTTTTATTCTGAATAGGTTTCATGAATAGTGCCGACATCATGGGCACGTAAGTCAGGCATAATATAATGGCTCCAATCATGGCAAAACCAAAGGTGTAGGCCATAGGTTGAAACATTTTACCTTCTACCCCTGTAAGGAAAAGTATCGGAGCAAAGACAATCAAAATAATAATCTGTCCGAAAAAAGCAGAACTCATCATCGTACTGCCGGCATCATACGCCACCTCATCCATTACAACCTGGTTAAACTTTATCTTCCCTGATCGGATGCGCTTCTGGATTTCGTATACTGTACCTTCAATAATAATCACCGCACCATCAATGATGATCCCGAAATCAATAGCTCCCAAGCTCATCAGGTTGGCCCATACATTGAACTGCTTCATCAAGATGAAGGCAAATAATAAAGAAAGAGGAATAGTGGTGGCAGTAATTATCCCACCTCGTAAACTCCCCAACAAGATTACCAAAGCAAAAATTACAATTAAAGCTCCCTCTATCAGGTTTTGCTTCACAGTGTCAGTCGTTCTTGATATCAGGTCACTTCTGTCTATTATTGAATTGATAGCCAGTCCCTCAGGAAGAGATTTTTCTACCTCTTCCATGCGTTCTTTCACATTTTGGATCACGGCATTTGGATTGGAACCTTTAAGCATCATAATAATGCCACCTACTGCTTCTTTCCCATCCTGTGTAAAGGCCCCATACCTTACCTGGTTACCAAAGTGTACCTTTTCTGCAACATCACCAATAGTAATCGGAAGGCCATTTTCCGTTGTAATAACGATTTTACGGATGTCGTCAAGAGAACGCACCAAGCCCTCACCACGAATGAAGTTTGACATCCTGTTTTTTTCAATGTAGGCGCCCCCAGTATTGACATTATTTCTAGCCAATGCCTCATATACTTCGGAAATGCTCACATTCATTGCATTGAGCTTTTCCGGATTAATGGCTACTTCATATTGTTTAATATAACCACCGAATGAATTGACCTCAACCACTCCATCTAGTAGAGTAAGTTGTCGTTTAACAATCCATTCCTGAATAGTGCGTAGCTCCATAGGAGAATACTGTGACTCATAGCCCTCTTGAGGTTGGATAGTATATTCGTAAATCTGACCCAACCCAGTAGAAATTGGCCCCATAGTAGGGCTGCCGAATTTTTGTGGAATAGTCTCTTGTAATTCATTTAACTTTTCCTGAACTAGTTGTCGGGGCAGATAGGTGCCCATGTCGTCTTCAAACACTATTGTAACTACTGACAGACCAAACCTCGAAATAGAGCGGATTTCATCTACTCCCGGCAAATTACCCATGGCTAACTCTACCGGATAAGTAACAAATTGCTCTATATCCTCAGTAGCCAGGTTGGGAGAAACAGTGATTACCTGCACCTGATTATTTGTAATGTCCGGTACCGATCCCAGGTTGACCGTGGACATGGAGTAGATACCTACTCCGATGAGGGCCAGCGTAAGCAAGCCCACAATGAATTTATTCTTTATAGAAAAAGAAATGATTTTATTGATCATACCATTTATTAAATTATTTCACATGAACAGAGAAGAAGTGATGAACACGAGCCACCATCGCTGCAAGCAAGATGAGGCATACCATCACAATGAAAAGCCATTTGATTGCCCATTTGGCCGTGATTTTTCTCTTTCTTCTCTTCTTTTTATTTGATTCTTTCAAAATTTTTCAAATTTTCCCTAAAACCAATGAAAGGTGACCTTATGGAATTTAGGCCAATGAAAAGGGGGCTGTATAGATTGCAGTATGAATTCCGGTCAATGCATAACATCATTGCCAAATAGACATACCGAACCCTACAACCTGCAAATTAAGCTCGAGGAGGTTTGAGAAAATCGTGAAGTTTCAGGTTTCCGAAGTCCTGACGAAAAGAAGAATAAACTTGTGGGAGCTTCAAAGGATGTGAGAAAACAACACCAGAAGCAGGAAAAAAATGAAGGTGGCAGCAATGGCACACACAGAAAGGAGTACACCCATCCCACCCGTTAGTGGAATGGTGGTTATGCCCTGGGTTGCCGATATCAACTATTGTTACACTGTTTTGAGAATCTTCGGGAATAGTATCCGCACATGCCACCCCTGAAAGGGCTATAAAGTAAAAACTCAATATGTAGCATGCGATTTTCATTATTACAAATGTACGTAATTAAGCAATGCAAGGGTATTGCAAAGTAGAAACTTAAAGGTTAACTAAGTAACTGGCTGCATTTTCGCTGAATGGCATTCGTCTTTATCTAAAAATAGCTGGAAACCCCAATTTCTATTCCTGCTGTTTTTACAGGTGGATTCCCCAATAAATCCGTTTCCCACATGTAGCGGTAGTTGGCCCGTATCACCGTCTGTGCAGATGGCCGGAAACTAATGGCAGGCACAATGGCCTGTAGATCGTCATGAATAATGGCCCCGGTTTCATTAAATGATCCTACGTTGTAATCTACATGCTCCAGGCGCACAGCTAGATTAACCTTGGCATTTTCCCATCCCAGCATCTTACGCTTAATAATTGTGTAAACAACATCAACGAATCCTCCCTGTTGCTGCGTGCCAAACTGCTGTGAATAGGTATCTGGTATATCCAGGAAGGCCCAAACCCACTCACCTGTGATATTCATCTTTTTTTTGATGGTGGTATTGACGTCTATAGCAAATACGTCCAACCTTCTTTTTGTATCCAAAACAAGTCCATCTTCCTCATATTTATTATATACATCCCCCATCCATGAAAGCCCAATTTCTCCAATTTGCCTATGACGAATTGCCGTTTTCAGTGTAACCAGTGGTACGGCATTAAAATTTTCTTCAAACCGATCTACATTTTCTTTGGCAGCCGGTAGCCAGGTGCGGCCTTCGCTGTTGGCGATTATCTGATCATTGAATCCATTGGTCACATAAGCTTCATAGGCCCAAACCCATTGCTTCTGATAGGTTTTGCCATGAAAACCAAACCCGACATTGCTGAAAGTAGACGGGATTATGGTGGTAGCTGAAATAGGCCGGTCTACAAATTCCCAATTAGGCCCATCATGATTTTGGTTAAATGCACCTATAGGATTCATGATGATTCCTCCCCTAAGGTTAAATAAGGGGTGAAATTCAAAATCAAGAGCAGCAAACTCAATATTTATTTCCTTGGTGCCTTCTTCAAACTCTATTTCGGAAAGGAATTTAATCCGATCCAGGATTGAGGAAGACACGAATAGCGTCATTCTGGGTATCTTAAAAGAAACCCCCTCGCTAATTCCATCAGTCACGAAATACTGACCATGTGCTTCAACATAACCGCCCAAGGCCACCGGAAAACTGCCTGCCTGTAAAAACGGACGGTTATAAACCGCATCCATATTCATTTGGATATCAGTTGTGTCATTACTTATTTGCTGTGCCATTACAGATGCTCCCATTCCCAAAAAAATAATAAGGAATAGCAGTTTGAGGTTTTTATAAATGAATGTAGATGTTTTCATGATCTGTGCTTGTATTAAAGGTTTTGAGGTTAGTTTCTGCAGGGCCCTGCAATACATTGCCCTTTGAATCAAATTCACTTCCGTGACAGGGGCAGACGAGGTAATTGGGTTGTGCATTTACTTCGCACCCTTTATGCGTACACTCCATCCATAGTGCGATGTATTCCTTAGGATTGATTCTGTATAAGGCAATAGGAAAGGCCAAAGAGGTTGCTCTTACCAGTACTACTTCCAGGAGTTTTTCCTGGTCGGTAGAAAATTCACTTTTTGATAACTTCAGCTTATTATCGCTTATCAAGGCACTCACTTTATGAATAGACGTACAGCCTGAAAAAAAAGTGGTGATTCCAGCTGCTGCTAAGCAAGAGCCTCCCATTAATCTTAGAAATTCTTTCCTGTCCATATGACTAAAGAGATTTAAGAAATGTGAGGAGTTTTTGCTTATCTGTTTTGCTGAGTTGCTCAAAGCTGTCCCGGCTGGTGGATGCTTCCCCACCATGCATATTTATAGCTTCTTCAATCGTTTTTGCACGTCCATCGTGCATCAGAAACAACTCACCTCCTTGGGAATCCTGTGAAAGACCAAGTCCCCAGAGTGGTGGGGTTCGCCATTCATACGTTTCTGCTGAACCTTCCGTAGCTCCATCATCGAGACCAGGTCCCATATCGTGCAGCAACAAATCTGTATAAGGATAAAAAGTCTTATTGCTGAGAGCTCCAATATCTGATTCAGGAGTTGTCCAGGAGGGGATATGACATGAGCCACACTTAATATCAGTGAAGATTTGTTGACCCCGAATAACATCAGAAGCATCGGATTCCCTTTGAATGGGTGCTTTAAGCGTTCTTAAATAAAAAACTACGTCCCTTATAGTCTGATCGCTTACTTCCGGATCCACTGAGAGGTTGGTGGCCACATCTAGCGACTCAAATGTAGATGTCACGCCCATATCCTGGTTATATGCGGTGGCAGTTTGTTGCAACAAGTCAATGGCGGCAGCCTTCTTTCCGAAACGCCCAATGTATTTACCACTGAAGGATTGATGAAACCATTGCGGTTGAAAGTAATCGGGAGGAGTAATATAATTGGGGATCCCGGAGATACCATCTCCATCATCATCATTAGGATCGGCATTTTCAAGGATTTGTGCATCTGTGAGGGCCGCTAACAGTCCAAGACCGGTAACTGCGGGAGGAGTAAACTTCATAAATGGAACCCCGGAGGGTAGCCTCTCCGGCTCAAATCCCGGAATGGCCCTATTCTGCAGCTGTGGTGCTCCTGGTGGAATATTGGAACTCTGATTGGGTGATGTCTGCCCAAATCGTGTAAGTGTGGTGAAAGGATGCCCTTTTCCATCTCCCGGATGACAGCTTCCACAGGAGGTGGCTACAAACATAGGTCCCAAACCATTCTCTGGTGTAAAAACCTCATCATTGAAGGCTACATCTCCAGCCAAAAACCTGTTCTGCTCTGAATATGCAAGATCTTCCATTGGACCGTCCAACAATTCATTTTCTGCTGGTGCTTCAGGAAATACCTCTTCGCATGAATAAAACGACAAGGGCACCAAAAAAACCAAAACCAGATACTTTATTTTTATGTTTATCATATAATTATATGTTGATAAGGCAAAACTAATAATTTGTTTAACTAAAATAAAATTTTAGTTTAGACTAAATTAATCAATAATATCAACTACAGGCGAGAATTACCTCAAGGCAATCTTCTTTCTTGAAGAAACTGCGACCTCTGTCACGGTGAGTGCTGTAGCCGAAAAAATTCAGAACAGTCCTGCTTCGGCTTCAGACATGCTCAGGCGACTCTATGAAAAAGGTTTGATAGAGGATAAGAATAATATTACTTTAACAGATCAGGGGAGTTTTCTGGCAAAACTAATCATACGAAAACATCGGCTCTGGGAGACTTTTCTCGTAGAAACACTGAACTTTAAATGGGATGAAGTACATACTATTGCTGAGCAGCTAGAGCATGTTCAATCATCTTTATTCAGAGAAAGACTGGAGCGATTTCTTGAGTATCCTGAAAGAGATCCGCATGTCGATCCTATACCAGATAAAGACGGTAACTTTCCGAATTAGAACCGGGCAAAAATTATGTTTTCCGAAGTGTGGATACTGATGATAAAGGCTTTTTAAATCATTTGGACAAGGGATTACAACTTGGTCAGAGGTGGGTAATTATTGAAAAGGAGGAGTTTGACATGTCTGTCAAACTCCTTGAAGATGATAAAAATGAAGTTTATTTGAGCGAAAGAGTCGCTAAGAACCTAAATGTTTGCTTAAGTGAACATTATAAATCAAATAACCTCAGCATTAAAGCCGGCTTTCTGAACTGTTTTCTTTACTTCTTCCGCATTGAGGTTTGAAGTTTCAACGGTAAGCACACGGTTTTCACTTTCAAGATTAACCTCCCATTTTTGAATGTCCTTTTCCTCGTTCAGGAAGGGCGTAACTTTGGAGAGGCACCCACTGCAATTAATGTTCGTTTTGAATTTTAAAGTATTCATTTTAAGTCTATTTTAAAGTTTGAAAATTTGATTTTTAAATCTTAGTTGTTTTCAATCTTAAACTATTGGCGACCACAGACACTGAACTCAGCGCCATTGCCGCCCCTGCAATCATTGGATCAAGCAAAAATCCATTAACTGGATATAGTATCCCAGCAGCAATAGGAATACCTATTACATTGTAAATAAAAGCCCAGAAAAGGTTTTGGCGGATTCCCTTCACAGTTTTGGAAGACAGCTTAAGGGCTTTGGGTATAGATTCCAGGTCAGAAGTGATCAGCGTCATTTTAGCCACGTCCATAGCTATGTCCGATCCGTGCCCCATAGCAATACTCACGTTTGCCTGTGCAAGCGCCTGCGAATCATTGATCCCATCACCCACCATCGCCACCACCTTTCCTTTGGATTGCAGTTCTCTTACAAAATCAGCTTTATCAGAGGGCAATACTTCTCCCTTAAAATCAGTCAGACCCACCTGGGCGGCTACTGCCCGTGCAGTTTGGTTGTTATCTCCCGTGAGCATATAAACCTCTACACCTAGTTTTTTCAATTTCTCAACAGCCGATCTGGATGTCGCCTTTATCTTATCAGCTATTGCCAAAACTGCCAGCACCTCTACATCATCTGAAAAGAAAACCACGGTTTTTGCTTCCTTTTGCCACTCACCTGCTTTTTGCTGGATGTGCTGCGGGATATTTATTTGATATTCCTGCATCAGTTTTCCATTACCGATATAGTACGTCTTACCTGCAGTATCAGAGGCCTTCACCCCCTTTCCGGTGAGGCTGTCAAAGTCCTTTAATGTTTCCCGTTGAACACCTTTTTCTTTTAGTTTTTTCACTACCGCATCGGCCAATGGATGCTCAGACTGTGTCTCCAGAGCAAGCAGCACAGCCGCATGATAGGCTTCATGTGCCTTCTCCGACCAATACAGATTGGTAACGGTAGGTTTACCTTCTGTGATGGTGCCGGTTTTGTCCAATACAATAGCATTAACCTTATGGCCAAGTTCCAAGCTCTCAGCATCTTTGATCAGGATATTGTTTTCTGCTCCTTTTCCTACTCCTACCATAATGGCCGTAGGGGTAGCAAGTCCCAAAGCACAGGGACAGGCAATCACCAACACTGCTACCGAGGTCAACAGGGCATGGGTGAATGCATCATCCCCGCCCACCGTCATCCATACGATAAAGGTAAAGATGGAAATCCCCATCACCACCGGCACAAATATCCCGGCGATCTTGTCCACGAGTTTCTGCACCGGAGCTTTGCTGCCCTGGGCTTCCTGCACCATTTTGATGATCTGTGAAAGCAGGGTTTCTCCTCCTACTTTCTCGGCCTCAAACTGGAAGCTCCCTTTCTGGTTAACGGTGCCGGCAAATACTTTATCCCCTTTGATTTTAGCCACCGGTACCGGTTCACCAGTGATCATGCTTTCATCTATATAGGAACTACCGGACAAAACTGCCCCATCCACCGGAATTTTCTCTCCCGGGCGTACCAAAATCGTATTTCCTTTTTGGACCGACGCAATCGGGATTTCCAGCTCTTCGCCGTTGATAATGGCTCTCAAGGTTTTGGGCTGCAGTCCCATCAACTTTTTAATCGCGGATGAAGTATTTGACTTGGCTTTTTCTTCCAACAGCTTCCCTAAAGAAATGAAGGTAATGATAACAGTAGCCGCCTCGTAGTACACATGTGGATGAATGCCTCGGGCGTGCCAGAAATCTGGAAAAAGAGTATTGAACAAACTGAAAACAAAGGCAATACCTGTACTTAATGCTACCAAGGTATCCATATTCGCCTTACCGTGTTTGGCTTGCTTGAAGGCATTAATAAAAAAGTTTTTGCCGAAATAAAACAGGATGGGGATGGTAAGCAGCAACGAAATCCATTGTCCCGGCATCCAGTTCATATAAAACATGCCCAAAATAAATACTGGAAATGTCAAAAGCGCAGACCAAATGGTTCGATTACGCACCTCCAGATAGTGTTGGCGCTGTCTTTCTTCCTGAGCCTGAGAAGGGTTTTCCTCATCGATGATAAGGTCATAACCGACACTTCGCAGGGCATTTTGCAAATCAAGCGGACTAACAGATGGATCGTGTTCTACCAATACGGAGTTGGAAGCAAAATTCACACTGGCTTGGGAGACCCCATCGATATGGGATAAAATGGACTCCACACTTGAAGCACAGGACGCACAGGTCATTCCAGTCACTGGAAATGATTCCTTCTTTACGGTTTTTCTTGGTGCAACGATTGTATCCATGAGAATAAAATTCTTTGTTTGTATGATACAAATGTCACATCAATTGACTTAAAATATGTTACAGTATTTTGGGGTACATTTTTAAGATTTTGCTTAAATACTATCCAAATCTCGATGCCCTGGTTGATGCATGCTTTTAAACTGGGTAGGAGTCATCCCTGTTTCCTTTTTAAACTGGGTGGATAGGTAAGCTGTACTGCTGTAATTCATCAAAAAGGCAATTTCTGACAGGGTCAACTCATCATAAAAAAGCAATTCCTTTACTTTCTCAATTTTCTGCAAGGCTATAAACTTCTCTATGGTAACCCCCTCTACGGAGGAGAAAAAACGGCTCAAATACGAATAGTCATGGTTTAGCTTATCTGAAAGAAAGGTGGAGAAATTTTCTTTCAGTGGCTCTTTATTATAATGGATTTGTTCAACAATCAATGTTTTGATGCGGGAAATAAGACTGGACCGTCCTTCTTCCAGCAATTCAAAACCAATTTTTTTTAATTGCCCGGCGAGCTTATTTCTTATTTCAGTCCCTAATTCATCTGATAAGGTTACCTGTCCTAATGCTACCTCCTGGGCTTCAATCTGCAAATCTTCCAAAATTTCCTTCACTGCCAGGATACAACGGTGGCACACCATGTTCTTAATATGGATTGTTACTTTATTCATTAATCTCAAGATTTATATCGTGTATTATGTGTTATAACCTGTTAATTAAACTTCAATCTCAACAACTGTGCGTTGGCGGCACAAACAATGGTGCTAAGGCTCATCAACGCAGCACCTATGGCCGGATTTATCATGATCCCCTCAGAAAATAACACTCCTGCGGCCAAGGGAATGGCAATCACATTGTAGCCTGTTGCCCATATAAGGTTCTGAACCATTTTATTATAGGTTGCCCTTCCAAATATGATCAGACGACTGATATCCTCAGGACTGCTTTCAGTAAGAATAATGTCTGCCGTTTCAGCGGCTACATCTGTACCGGATCCCACGGCAATCCCAATATCCGCTTTGGCCAATGCAGGTGCATCATTTACCCCATCACCGGTCATCGCTACGTATTCTCCCTTGGACTGTAGTTTCTCAATAAGTTCTGACTTTTGATGCGGCAGTACTTGGCTGAAGTAGCCATCAAGTCCGAGTTCATCAGCCACTGCTTTGGCGGTTTGTTCATTATCCCCAGTAGCCATCAATACCTTAATGCCCTGTTCCTTGAGCAATGCGATGGCCCCTTTACTTTCCTTTCTAATTTGATCAGCCAAAGCAATAAATCCTATCAGTTCCCCTTCCTTAAGGACAAATACGATAGTCTCGATTTGGTCAGTCATAGCTCCTTCAGGCAAGTCAAGACCTTGATCCTCCAGATATCCCGGACTGACGATCTGATAAATCACACCTCCAACCCTGGCACTTACCCCTCTTCCTTTTGTGGCACTGAAGCCTGAGGTCCGGGGAAGTTTGAGACCACGGTTTTTGCTTTCTTTCACAATACCTTTGGCTATGGGATGTTCCGAATGCTGTTCAATTGCTGCAACAGTTGATAACAGTTCATTCTGGGGCAGGCCGTACAAGCTTTCAATCCTGTTTACACCAAAATTACCTTCTGTCAGGGTTCCGGTTTTATCGAATACAATGGCAGAGATTTTTCGGCTGTTCTCAAAAGCTGTCCGGTTTCGTACCAACAAGCCGTTTTTGGCCGATAAGGCCGTCGAGATCGAAACCACCAGAGGTACAGCAAGACCCAGGGCATGCGGGCAGGTGATGATCATTACGGTAACCATTCGTTCAAGGGCAAAATCCACGCCCTGTGAACTAAAAAAAGACCATGCGATAAAAGTGACTATTCCCACACCTATGGCAATATAGGCCAACCAGCTTGCTGCTCTATTGGCAAGATTTTGCGTTTTTGACTTGGTTTGTTGGGCTTCTTCCACCAGTCTGATCACTTTGCTAAGATAGCTGTCCTCACCGGAGGATTTTACTTCCACTTTGAGGCTGCCATCCCCATTGATTGCCCCGCCTATCACCTCATCCCCTTTAGATTTTTGCACGGGTTTGCTCTCTCCTGTAAGCGCGCTTTGGTCCAAATCACTTTCTCCGTCTATAATTTTACCATCAGCCGGAACTTTCTCTCCAGGCTTGATCAATATGATATCTCCTTTATTCAGCTCACTGATTTTTACATCATGCATTGTGTCCCCGTCCAATTTGTGGGCCTCAGAAGGCATCAGTTCTGCCAGTTTCTCAAGGGCCTTTGAAGCCCCCATTACCGAGCGCATTTCCAGCCAGTGTCCCAGCAGCATAATATCAATCAAGGTGACCAGTTCCCAATAAAAAACCATTCCTTTAAGGCCAAATACCACCACCGTACTGTACGTCCAGGCCACTGTAATGGCTATAGCGATCAAGGTCATCATCCCTGGTCCCCCTTCAGAAAGTTCCTCTTTGAGTCCCTTGAGGAATGGCCATCCACCGTAGAAAAATATAAAGCTGGACAAACCAGCCGCTACATAGTCCATTCCGGGAAAAGTGAATGAAAACCCAAAAAAATGCTGGATCATTTCCGAAAAAACCAATACTGGAATCGAAAGGGCACAATTGATATAAAAACGCTTCTTAAAGTCGCTTATCATGTGCTTATGATGATCATGGTGACCGGTATGATGGTGATGTTCAGACGAATGCTCCATTGCTTCCTGTCCACTTGGGTGGTGATCACTATGATGATGTTTGTGGTCTTTCATAGTTTTACAGTATTATCATTTTGATAAAAATTCCAGTCACAAGCCAAGCATAACAAACAAAAGCTAACCATTTGAGTATTTTCTCCAACATTGGGCTTTTCGGTGCCATCTCCTTATGGTATTTAACGTCTCTTCCTTTATAAAAACCGAAGTAGATCAAAATTCCGGACACTATAAAAAATGCAATATTTAGGAAGAAGGTGTAGTCAATCTTAAAATGATCGCTCTCGGTAATGCTTTTTCCCGAACTATCCGGTAAGAAGTCTAAAAAGCTGAAGCCATAGTGCAAGAGTAAGGCTGTGACAATAAGTGAAGTAAACAATAGAAAGAGTATGAACAATGACATCTTCCACCCATAGTACTTGGCATTGATCCTGAGTACCGGGAAGACGATGAGGTCGCTAAAAATAAAGGCCATGACTCCTGCAAAGCTTACTCCCTTGCCAAACAACAATGCCGCCAATGGAATGTTTCCCATGGAGCCTATAAAGGTTAGAAACGCAGCTACAGGTCCCACAATGACATGTTCCAGAAGGGTAAAAAAACCAAAAGTGTTTTGGCCTTCACCAGTATTAATAAAAAGTGTCTGAAAAAAGCTGTCCGGTACAAAAGCCGAAACAATGCCCGCAATCGTAAAGCCCAAGGTCACGTCTTTCCATACCATCTTCCACTCCATGGCATATTGTTTGCCTACTTTTGCCCAGTTTTTTTTGGATTGGACCTTTTCCTTAAAGGAGGATGATTCCGCCTGCTTGTCAGAGGAGCTGTCGAGGTTCTTCCTTGCCTTTTCAATTAGCCCGTTGGGCTTGATCAGGCGAATCAGCAACCAACTGCAAAGGATCAACAAAATCCCTCCGACATACTCTCCGACTACAAATTGCCAGCCCAGGAAAATCGATATGATAATTCCCAGCTCAATCACCAAGTTGGTCGACGCCAATAAAAAAGCAATAGAAGAAGCAAAACTTGCTCCCTTCTGGAAAAGGGATTTGGAGGTGGCCAATGCGGAGAAACTGCACGAACTGCTGATAAAACCGAAGAAGGTACCTAACAGTATACTTTTAGCCTTGGCATCGCCCATGGTTTCCTGCATACGCTTCTCTGTAACAAAGATTTGTATAAATGAACTTACAGCATAACCTAGGATAAAAGCCCACAGTGCCATCCAGAAAAAACCGGTACTGGTATACGCCGCTTCACCCCATTGTTTTAGAAAGTTGTCCATATTGATTTTATTTAGTGTTAAAATCTGACAGATAGTCCGCCTCCCCCACCAAAGCGGTTATCATAACCGGCCATCAATGAAAAATTTTTGGATAACAGGAATTCTCCGCCTGCATTCCAAACAATTTCCTGAGTATAGTTAGTATTACCTTCCAGGGTATTGACCCAACCCGCATCAAATTGGTATTCATAATAACCAAAAACGGAAAACCTGGGGAAGAGCATCAAAGATCGTCCGATTCCAATTCTTGGTCTTAATTCATTGTCAATTCTAATATCGACATCAAACATATACGGAGTAAACCATCGGATACCGGCTACTGCTGTGGTATTGATATCATCCAAACTATTTTGAGTGGTATTTTCAACATTTACTCCCCCAAATACACGCAGATAGTCATACATATAATATTCATAAGAAAACTCTGCTTCAAAGTTTTTATTCCAACCATACTCTATTGCCAGATTAAATTGGTTGCGAATGTTTGAGGATACTATATTAAATGCACCGGTATGGGTAGCGAGGTCTGCCATTCCCCAATTATAAAATTTATTGGTTTCATGCACCAGGTTAGAAACAGGATAGGGCTCCATTCTCTTATCTCTTGGGGTATCATAGCTCACCACTCGTGCCATACCTCCCATCATATGATAAAGGATGTGGCAATGAAAAAACCAGTCTCCATATTCATTACCATAGAATTCGATGGTTACTTTTTGCATTGGGGGCACATTAACAGTGTGTTTCAAAGGTGAGTAGTCTCCATTCTCATTAATTACCCTGAAAAAATGCCCATGCAGGTGCATGGGATGGTGCATCATGGTGAGGTTGTTGAAAGTAATTCTCGTTACTTCACCCTCATTAATTTTAATCTTGTCTGTTTCAGCAAGGGGGATTCCGTTTAAGCTCCATACATATCGACTCATATTTCCTGTCAGGTTCAGCAAAATATCTCGTACCGGAATATCCTCATTATAGGTGGTTTTATCCGGAGATTTCAAATAGTCATAATTGTACTCAGAAAACATATCCATCCCTTCCATTTGCATTTTGGAACCGTCATCTTTACTCTTAGCTTTCTTTCCCTGCATCTCCATACCAGCCATATTTTTATTTTGGGTATTACCATGTTCTTCATGCTTCATATCCATGTTATGATGTTCAGTCATCCCTGAGTCGCTCTGGTTCATATCCATTCCGCTCATTAATTCATCCATCTGCATTCCCCACCTTTTCATCATTTTCTCCGGCTCATCTTTTTTTGGCCTAAACTTTAATGCAGGTGCCCCCATCCTCATATCCATTTTTGACATCTGCATCATCATACCAATTTTATCTGGGCGGGGCACTGGCGGTGCCGAAAGGACATCACCGTTTCCTAAAAAAGCCGATGCAGTCCCTGATCCATCCTGGGCTGTAATCCGGAATTCCATCTTACTTTTTTTTGGAATAGTAACAATAAAATCATAAGTCTCTGCTATAGCAATAAAGGTTTTGTTATGTTCGATAGGTACCACATTTAAGCCATCTGCAGACACTATTGTAGGGTTTCCTCCTCCAAAGGTCATCCAAAATGAGGTAGAAGCTGCCCCATTTATAATCCGCAGCCTAACTTTTTCACCGGATTTGAAATCCGGGTAATCTTGCCTCTTTTCCCCATTTACAAGGAATGTAGGGTAATAAATATCGGCAATATCAGCGCCCTCCATTCTTTGTCGCCAAAACTCGAGCTGTGCACCCAGTGCACCCCGTGCAATAACCTGATTAAGGGGTGTGGCCGTTCCTTTTCTCCAGTTGTACCATTCAGTACCTCTTTTTAAAAACCGTAGTACGTCCATGGGTTTTTCATTGGTCCAATCCGAAAGGACCATCACCAATTCTTTATCATATTCAAGCACTTTTTCTTTCGGTTCGATCACGATAGAACCGTAAACGCCACTTTGTTCCTGTAGCATGGTATGTGAATGATACCAATAAGTGCCTGATTGTTTGATCGGAAATTCATATTTCAGGGTTTTCCCAGGTTGAATAGGCGGTGTGGTGAGATAAGGAACACCGTCATAAAAATTGGGAAGCAACAGCCCATGCCAATGAACAGAAGTTTCTTCCCTCATCTCATTCTTTACGTAAATTACTGCATATTCCCCTTCTGTAAAACGTAAGGTAGGGCCCGGAATCCCTCCATCAATGGTCATCCCCATCACCTCCTTCCCTGCTTTACTTACTTTTTCTTCCCTCAGGGTGATGGTATACTCTCTGACAGGTAGGTTTTGTGAGTTTCCTTCTACAGACTTCTCCATAAGGCTTTGTCCCCTGACAGAGAAGAATGAAATAGTTATGAAAAATAAAATAATATATGGTTTAATCGCATAGCTATTCATCATTGGTTGCTTTTAAGGTGGAAGTTTCAAAGGCTAATTTAAACTACATCTATGCTGTTCTTTCCAATCTGATCTAGCACTAAGATCCTTTACTAAAATAGTATAACTGACTATTTACCATTATGCACATTTAAGGTACTAAATTCCCTTGATGAAATTGTCCGATTTTTTCTAAATCAGTTAAACAGGTGATGATGGATTCAAACTTAGGGGATATGGTGAACCAACTTTACAAATTATTTTTTTTTGGTTTTCAGGGCTGTGTACATTCCCACAGCCCTGAGTATAATTTATTCATCTTCAAGCACGGCTGTCTCGATGGAACCGATCTGAATCTTACCCTTGCCGTCAACCATTATCCCCACAAACCCATTGGCCATTTTATCACCATGTCCATGAGTAACGGTCTTTTCATCAACATAACCTTTAAAATGGGTTCCTGCTGCCGTTACCTTTAGCGACATCCAGTCATTGCCGGAATCAAAGTCACCTTCATCAAATACATCTTCCTGCCCGTTTACCACTCTTCCCAGTTTCATGTTTTGGCCTTTTATGGCTATAAAATCATAACTGGTAAGGTCTTTGGCATGATGTATCAAGCTGATGGTACCTGTAAAGTCAAGCTTTTTCAATTTTACGATCATGCCCACATTCCCATATTGATTATGGAAAACAAAGGCAGCTGGCGTGCCATCGGAATCTAGTTCAAGAACCTGTTCACCATCAACTTCTTTTACAACCGGATTGATATTTTCCAAATTTCCTGTAATAAAATGAAAGTCTGATTTTATAAGATCTATTCCATTTCCACTTGGGGTCCAGGTCTTATTTTGTCCCATTTTCATTTCAGCATGAGTACCATGACCATTACCTGATGTTTCCCCATGTGAATGTGTCTCTTCTTTTTGATGATGACCCTTTTCCTTCATTTCTAAGTGTTCCTGTCCCTCAGCCTCGGCTTGTTCACTTTTTTTATCCTGTGAACAAGATGTAATGCCTATCATTACCGAAAGCAAGGCGCCTGAAAAAAATAATCTTGTATTATTATTCATGACTTTAAATTTTTGTTTGTTTAATTTTATTTTTTAGTTCCTACACCATATTTATATACCAGTTTGCCTCCAAGATCCGCAGTTTTAGTCACCATACCCATACCTGCCAATCCCAGTATGAAAAGAAGAACAGCCAACCACCTGTTCCTGTCCCTCTGTATCCAAAAAAGAACAAGACGGATTATCGCATAAGCCGAAAGAAAGTAAAAAGTATACCTCCCCCAATCAGAATGGTTTCCTGCAGTTATTTCTCCCTGCATGGGTACAGAAACCATATCTATCGCCTGTGTTCCACTTAGATAAGCCGCAAAACCTCCTAGTGCTCCCATAGTATATAAAGTGACCGTCATATTCCTGATCCAGCTTTTGGAGCAGAATAATAAAATCAGGTCAGCAATGACGGCCACAGACCACAACACTATCGGGAAATGGATGATCATTGGATGAATGTTGGGTGCCCATTCGGGCCACAAAACCTCCATAGTTTCTTATTTGATCGTTTCCTTCACACTCCCACATTTCAGCATTTTATCGCCAAAATATGGATTCTTGATTTCCCTTTGGCTTGATAGCCAATAAGCACCGGTATTTCCATTGGCCATCGGGCAGTAATCCAGGTATACCTCACCCTTTGAAGGAGCATTTGCTTTAACCAAAACGGCCATTTCTTTACTCAATGAGGCAAAGGCTTTCCGTTGGTCATCGAGATTGGAAGCTGAGGCTATTTTACCTGCTTCCTCCTGCACTGTTTTCGCATCCTTTACAGATTCTAAAGACTGTTTAAGCTTCTCCGCAGCCTTTTGGACTTCTCCGGACTGTGACGCTACTAGAGCATCTTTAAGGGCTATATAATGGCTATAGGTACTTCCCACCTCTTTGTTTTTAAACACAGGTTCTATGTGTTGGGCCATTTTTTTCTTATCTCCATGATTGCTATGGTCATGTTGTGCATAAACCCCAAGGCTGATTAAAGCCATTACCGCTACCAGCAGCGCTTTTTTACTCATTACATTTTTCATTTTGTTGATTTTTATAGGTTAAACATTTGTAGTAGGGCTATACCGACCACTATAAGGATTACTATTCCCCATATGATCCGAAAAGCCCATATTTTTAATTTTGAGGGAGGATTTTCATCCCCCGTTTTGCAACATTCCTTCATTTGATGGTTGATTTCACCTCACCACAAGTGAGCATGGCCTCTCCGAAATACGGATTGCGAATCTCCTTTTCGGTGCTGAGCCAAGTGGCTCCTCTATTATTGTCAGCCATGGGACAGAACTGGACATGGAGCGTTTTCTCAAAGGGATTAAAAGCCCTGGTCAAATCAATCATCCCCTCAGACACCTGTTGAAATGCTTTACGCACGGCCACTAAGTCTTTCATGTGCGGTACATGTTGTATAGCATTTTTTAAATTACCGCTATAGTTCATCCAGGCATTATGTGATTCTCCGGTAAATACGGACATGTTTACTGCATCTAGTTTTCCTTTCAACTCATTCGCAGCGTTCTGCGCCCCAGACAAATTATCAGCCACTAGTGCCTCTTTAAAATTCAGGTATGGTTCATAAAGGGGTTTTAGCGCATCTTTGGCCTTTTGGTTGATTGCTATCGGTTTAACTTCTTTTTGCTTCCCAGGTACTGAGCTTGAAGAAGAAGCCAGCATCTCCATGTCTCCCTGCCCGTCCGGCAAGTGGGCGTGATTGTGCCCGGTCATGGTGGGACCGCCTTCAGGATTCATCATGCTGGGTTTCCCCACTAGCTGCGCAGCTGCGTCTATACTGAAGGTACCATTCACGGCTATTTCCTCCCCTTCTTGTAGTCCACTCTCCACTATAAAGCTGTCGCCTAAACCAGGTCCCAACATTACCTCCCGCATGATAAAATTCACGCCACTTCCAGAAGTGTTTTTCACGTATACCACAGAACGCTTCCCCGTCCACATAACGGCGGTTTTCGGAATGACAACAGTGTTTGCCTTATTAGGCAGCATTGCTTCCACTGTCCCTGATACAAACATTTCAGGTTTTAGTTGATTGTCATTGTTGCGCACTTCCACCCGCGCCTTTGCTACCCTGGTCTTTGGATCAATTACAGGATCTAAAAAGCTTATCTTGCCTTCAAACGTTTGGCCCGGCAATGATTGAACGGTAAACCGCACCTGATCTCCCTTACTTATCCAGGACATTTCCGACTCGTACACATCAAACAGCACCCATACACGGGATAAATTGGCAATCTCATAAACAGGCTCTCCTCGTTTGATGTAGTCACCCACGATGACATTTTTATTCAACACATACCCTGAAATGTCTGCTGTGATGGGAAAATCATCGGAAGGACTTCCCCTTTCTAATATTTTATCTATCTGACCGTCCGAAAGCTTCCAGTTTTTAAGTTTTGTCCGAGCCGATTTAAATAATTGTGGCTGCGTCTCTTTGATCTTCTGCGCTTCAAACAATTCTTCCTGGGCAGTCACTAATTCGGGGGAATAGATATAGGCAATTACCTGCCCCTTATTCACATATTCACCTGTGAAGCTGACATTGAGCCGTTCAATCCTCCCTGAAATATGACTGGATTGAGAAGAAACTAGCCGCTCATCTTCCTGCACCTTACCGTTCAGTCTAACTGTTTTCACCGGATCCATAGTACCTACTGCGGAAGTTGTAATATTCGCCAGTTGCATCGCTGTCGGTGACATGCTGATGGCCATAGGATCAAGTACCTCATTTTGATCTTCTTCCAATGGGATCAAGTCCATTCCGCAAATGGGGCAATCCCCAGGTTCGCTCTGTTTGATCTGAGGGTGCATGGAACAGGTCCATACCGTTTCCCCAGCTTCCTCAGCAGTGTGTTGGTGTTCCTTATCCCTGTTGTTTTCAGACGAACCTCCAAAAATAAGCCAGCCGAGTAGCACGCCCGCCACCAGGGTGGACAGTGCAATGAGTATTATTCTTTTATCCGTATTCATCTTAGTAGTTTTTTGCAGTTAAGTAATGTAGTTTGGCTAAGGCAATGTGAAACTGGATTTCTGCCGTAGCTTTCATCTTTTCATATTTGAGCAGCTGCTGTTGCATACGCAGCACTTCTTCAAATTCCTTTCCTGAATTACCATAAGCGGTAAAAAGCAGGTTGAGTGCTTGATCGGTTTCCTGAATTTGTTGACCGTATAAGGCAAGTAATTCTTGTTGCTGTTGCATCTCAAACCAGGCCATATCATAGCCGGAAGTGAGTGTATTGGCATAGTCTTCCTTTTGGAGTGCATAGCTCTTTTGTATGAGTTTCGCCTCTTTCACCGCTGCTTTGTATTTACCTCTGAAAAGGGGAATGCTTACAGATACCATCGGCATTAGGGCATTTTTGCCATTGTCGTGTGGAGCAGCCATGCCAGAAGCCAGATCGGTACGCTCTCCGATCATTACATAATCCAGTCCTAACCCGAATTTTGGAAGCCCTTGCTTATGTGCTACCTCTTCACTTGCCTCACTGGATGCAATTTTTAAATCCAGTTCTTCCAGTACAGGGTTGTTCAGCAACAAAGAGTCCTTCCTGAAGGTTGTTGGTAAAGGTTGAATTATAAGGGAATCCCGGACAGTAATCAATGCATCTTCCTTTCTGTTAAGCAGTTTATTAAACCTTGTCACCAGCGGTTTTTCCTTATCTTCCAGAATACTCAGATTGGTCACGGCATCTTTCAACATGATATCCACTCTTAGCACATCGACCATAGTACCCGTACCATTTTCAAATTTCTTGTTGGCAATGGTCTTATAGGATTCCAGAATTTCTATATTCTCACGTTCAATCTCTTTCCATTGATTGAGTTCATAAAGCGGATAATAGGCTGCCTCCACCTGATAATACAATAGGTTCCTGGCATCCAGAAAAGACTGGTATTTAGCTTCAGCCATCAAAGCTGCAGCATTACCCTGTGCTTTCAATGTACCAAACCAGGGAAACATCTGTGTTAAAGAAAACCTGGCCCTTTGAGGTCCCACCCTGGTTTCCACAGGCGATATGAAATAGCCAAAAGAGAAACTAGGATCAGACAAGGTATTTACCTGCTCCACTTTCTGGATGGCTGCTTCAAAAGCCGCGTATTTTGCCTGTAGACCAGGATTATTCTTGGCCGCTATTTCAAAATAATCCTCAGGAGCCTGTGCAAAGCCTATTCCGCTCCCGAGAAATAGAAGGATGAGGACATTTATAATTACTTTCATGATCGTGTCTTTTTTATTTTCCTTTCTTCTCTCATGCTGTAAAGCACTGGAACAATGAAAATGCTCACCAGGGCAAACGCCATTCCTCCAAATGAAGGGATGGCCATTGGAATCATAATATCTGAACCACGTCCCGTAGAAGTGAGTACGGGCAGCAGGGCTATCATGGTAGTCGAAACAGTCATCAGGGCCGGACGTATTCTTCTCAAGCCAGCTTCCACAACAGCTTCTCTGACTTGGTTCAAATTTTCAGGACGGTTTCTTTCAAAGCTCTGGTCCAAATAGGTGGCAATAAGTACCCCATCGTCCGTAGCGATGCCAAAAAGAGCTATAAAGCCCACCCAAACGGCCACACTCAAGTTGATGGTGTGCATCTGAAAGAGGTCTCGCATATTAGTGCCGAACAGGGAAAAGTTGACAAACCAGTCTTGTCCATATAACCAAAGCATAATAAATCCGCCACTAAAAGCCATCGCAATACCGGAAAATACCATTAGGGAAGTAGAAACCGATTTAAACTGGAAATAGAGTATGAGAAAGACAATCCCCAGAACCAATGGCACAATGATGGAAAGCCTTTTTTCTGCCCTTACCTGATTTTCATAGCTTCCGGAAAACTTATAGCTGATTCCTGAGGGAACAATTAGGTCCCCTTCATCTATACTCGCCTGAATAGCCGCCTGTGCGTCATTGACTACCCCAACTTCAGAATACCCATCTCTTTTATCAAACAGTACATAACCTACCAAAAAGGTCTCTTCACTCTTGATCGCCTGTGGTCCGCGTACATATTCAAAGTCCACTACTTGACTGATCGGTATTTGCGCCCCAGTTGGTGTAGGCAACAGGATTTTACCCAGTGATTCGGGATCGTCCCGAAGCTCCCTGGGATAGCGGACTCTGACTGGAAAGCGCTCACGCCCTTCTACCGTAGAAGTAATTTTCATCCCCCCTATGGCCGTTTCAACGGTCTGTTGTACGTCTTCAACATTCAATCCATAGCGTGAAATCTCATCCCGGTTAATATTTAAATGAAGATAAGGCTTACCCACAATCCGGTCTGCAAATGCAGCTTCTGCCTTTACAGAAGGAACATTTTTGAGTATTTCTTCCAACCGAAGCCCAAAATCCTCAATGGTTTTAAGATCGGGACCGTATACTTTGATCCCCATTGGAGCACGCATGCCTGTTTGAAGCATGACCAGTCTGGTTTCAATGGGTTGTAGTTTAGGCGCAGAAGTAACTCCCGGTATTTTGGTAACCTTCACAATTTCATTCCAAATGTCATCCGGGGATTTTATCTGAGGCCTCCAGTTTCGGAAATAATTCCCATTATCATCAGGTATAAGTTCCTCCACGGTAATCCCCCGGTCTATAGCCTCATCATTAGTAAGACTATCGCCGCTATCAAGGATAAAACGGTCTTCCTTATCCACTTTAAACCTTACCCGGTGCCCTTTTGCATTGAGCATATACTCCGGTTTATAATTGATGATATTTTCATACATTGAAATAGGTGCAGGATCCAGGGCAGACTCTACACGTCCAAGTTTTCCCACCGTGAGGTCCACCTCAGGAATATTAGTCAGCAACATATCCAGCTGTCCTACGACCTTGCGGTTAAATTCTACACCGGAATGCGGCATGGAGGTTGGCATTAGCAGAAAACTTCCTTCATCAAGGGAAGGCATAAACTCCTTTCCTACACCAGGGAAGCTATGCGTTAAGCCTGACCAGATTTTGGTGGTCTTAATATCCCAGCCTAAAGCATCAAACCCTTTTGCGGCAAAACCAAAAACCGCATTAAAACCCAACCATACATTGGCCCCTACCAGTATCAGGAAGGAAGGTATTAATAGAAATTTGACTTTATTGTCCAAACACCATTTCAGAATTACTTTATAGTAATATTCCAAAACAGAAAAGGAGCCTAAAATAAGCCCTAGCAGAAGGCCCACAAAAATTACATTAAGCAACAGACTTTTACCTGCTCCAAGTGGCAGCCAATATCTGGCCAGTAACCAGGTTATTCCCAGCACAGCAATGATAAGATCCGCTTTTCGGACAATTTTCACATACCATTTTCCAGAATCCTTGTGCGTTTCATGGTACTTGTTTTTTAGGATACCGGACAGGCCATAAAGGGCCAGTACAATGCCTCCCCAATAGTGGCCAAGTATAATGGCTAGAACCCCGATCAGCATTAATCCTATATTTACACCTCTTGCTAGGGCCTTGTTCTTTATCCTGGCCCCAAAAAACCAATGTGCGAGTGTTGGCAATATGATCAATGAAACGATCAAGGCAGCAATCAGGGCAAATGTTTTGGTAAAGGCCAAAGGACCGAATAATTTCCCCTCCGCTGCCTGCATGGTAAATACCGGAATAAAACTCACTATCGTGGTAGATACCGCCGTAAGTATTGCAGTAGCGACTTCAGTAGAGCCATTATAAATGGTCTCCTTGAGTTGTTGGCCAGGAGGGGCCTCATCCATGTGTTTAATGATGTTTTCAGAAAGTATAATTCCCAGATCCACCATAGTACCAATAGCAATGGCAATCCCTGATAATGCTACAATATTGGCATCTACCCCAAAATACCGCATGGCAATAAATACCATCAACACGGCAATAGGCAGAATGCTTGAAATAAGCAATGATGCCCGCAGGTTGTAAACCATCACGATAACTACAAGAATGGAGATAAGAATTTCCAATGACAGGGCTTCTTCCAAAGTTCCCAATGTTTCATAGATGAGTTCTGAACGGTCGTAAAAGGGTACGATGGTTAGCTGGCTCTCCCTTCCGTCTGCCAACGTTTTTTTCGGCAGTCCGGGAGCAATTTCCTTAATCTTATCCTTTACATTATTAATGACTTCCAATGGATTTGCACCGTAACGGGCTACCACAACGCCCCCCACTACTTCGGCACCATCTTTATCCAACAGCCCTCTTCGGGTGGCAGGTCCTAAAGTAGCTACACCGACATCCTTTATCCTTATGGGTACATTATCCTGCACCGCCACCACGGCTTTTTCCAGGTCTTCTACCTGCTTGATGTAACCTAGTCCTCTAACCAGGTACTCAGCCTGATTGATCTCAATGGTTTTGGCCCCTACATCCTTATTGGACCGCTGTACCGCCTGCATAACTTTATGCAAGGGTATTTCATAAGCCTTAAGGGCGTCAGGGTTGACATCTATTTGGTATTCCTGCACAAATCCGCCTATAGATGCCACTTCAGAGACTCCCTCAGTTGCATTCAGTCCGTACTTGACGTAGAAGTCCTGTACAGTACGGATTTCGTGTAAATCCCAGCCTCCGGTAGGATTTCCTTCTTTATCACGGCCCTCTATCGTGTACCAGTACACCTGTCCCAAGGCCGTAGCATCGGGCCCCAGAGCCGGTTGTACCCCCTCAGGCAACAGGCCTGAAGGAAGCGCATTGAGCTTTTCAAGAATACGTGAGCGGGACCAGTAGAACTCTACATCTTCATTGAAAATGATGAAAATACTGGAGAAACCAAATATAGATGAACTGCGTATGGATTTCACCCCTGGAATACCTAGCAGGTAAGTCGTCAGAGGATAAGAAATCTGGTCTTCAATATCCTGCGGAGACCGGCCTTGCCACTGGGTAAACACAATCTGCTGGTTCTCACCGATATCAGGAATGGCATCTACTGGTACCGGATCAGATGGCAAGATCCCCATCTTCCAGCCAAACGGAGCGGTAACGATACCCCAAACTATAAATCCTGACAATACAAGCACGGTAACTAACTTGTTATCAAGGAAGTACCTAATTATTTTATTTAGCATAATTCGATTTTTTTAAGGAATAAACTCCCAAAAATTATTAACCCCTCAAATAGGGGATTTAGCATTAAGGTTATCCCTAATGCACCACAAAAACCAAATTATGCGATTTAAATTAGAAAGGATTGAAACATTACCTGCCGGTCTTGCTTCAACAAAGGAGGGGAATAATCGGTGTAAACGGTAGAGTGATCCTGATTAAAAGGATCAATACCTAAATAACTGTAAACAAAAGGGATAAAAAAATCAACATTGATCGAATTAAGGGACGTCTTGCTGAATATGGCTTCATCAGATTCGATAGTAGTGTAATGGTTATCACAGCACTTATCTTTAACAACCGTCCTCTCCGCAAATGAGTCATCAGTATTATCCAATTCTGAATGATTCATGCCGCAATCCAACTCCCCATTTCCAAGCATCAGGGCAGATTTAACCGCAATTCCACAACATAGATGGGTGGCCCAAGTAACCCCAATGTTACTCAAAAGCATCACAATCAGTAAGAATATGGAAACTGCTTTTTTCACCTAATTACCGTTAAGAAAATAGTTAGTTTAATTTCTTCCCACAATTATCCAAAATTTCGGGCTGATTACACTTATAGAATTTTGGTTTAATATTATAAGTTTTTGTACTAACATCAAAGAAGCCTGACCAATAAATGGGAAAAAATCACATAATTTCCTCTATTCGAGCCTCCCACGTACCACTTAATTCTCTGTCTGATTTATCCTTAATTAAAAGCCTGGCTTTTATTATTCCAGGATTTAAAGACCTGATTATTTCCCGGGTAGTATCAGAGGTAACTTGGAAGGTTTCGTCATTGACCTTTATTTGCCAAGTGCCTTCACTCTTGCACAGCTCACCGGTTAAAACTACCTCAGCCCTGCGAGCAGAAAATCCATTATTCTTTACTTCTTCCTGAATCTTTTGCAATGTCAGCTTATTATCCGGTGATAGCGTGAGGTAGGCTTTCCCATCATTGAGGCTTACTTTTATGCTTCCCAGTCCACCCATTTTCTTGAGCCCACGTTCCAGGCCATAGGCGCAAGGGGCACAATCCATTCCAAATACCTCCTGATCTACTTTGACCAGCTGTGCCATTGCACTGCCAAAGCTGAAAATGCTTATTACTAATATAATTCCTATCTTTTTCATATTTCTTTTTATTAAATGTTACAACCAATAACTTATATTCATTGAAAGCCTATATCGCTCTTGAGGGCCTTGCACGATATCCTGATAGACCGGAAATAAAGCCCCGAAGGATATTCCCCAGGCACCATAAAGACCAAGAAAGGAAGGCCCAAGCATTACTTTCTTTCCTCTTTGATCAATGGGAGAAATCTGGCCCGCATTCACGCTTGCACCCGGAAACTCAGCCAGCGATTCCACAAATACCCTCCAGTCGGGTTTTGGATAGTCTCCCATGAATATGTTGGGACGATAGCCAACCACCAGACTCGCATAAGGCAAATCGCCCAACTGGTCATTTGACTCTTCTAAGTAATATTGATAGCCGCCACCTACCCATGCGTACCAGGTACGGGAAGCATACCCGGTAGAGATAGCCCCATGCAGGGAGTTGCTTACATTGATACCTCCCCTTGTATCCTCAGTGGGTGTAGAAACACTTAATATGGCAGTAGATTCAAATCTTTTCCCCACGCCAAATGCATTGGAAAAAAAACGATACCAGACCGAAGCTTCAATATCCCCATTGGCGGGCATGTTGCTGTTTCCTCTAGTTCTGGGTGCTTCTGAAAGCCGGTTGATCAATGTCGGGGTAGTGATGTTTAACTGTAGGTCTTCTGTAACGCCATAAGACCAAATATACCTGAGCATGAAAGACTGATCATCTTTAGTGGCCAGACTCATGGCAGCAGCATTAAAATCTACTCCTCCCTTGGCTAAGGTTGGCGTTTGTAGTCCGAAGAGTGGCCCATGTCCTTGAGCGTAGGTTTTTGAAAGTGCCATCATGGCAACTATTATAATTATTATCGTTTGTTTCATCTTTACTTTTTAAATTGCTAAAAATTGTTGAAGTGGAAGCAGCAAGTAAGCAGAGAATAAGCCAACTACGTAAAGCCCAAAAGATATCCAAAGGATAACCTTACTCCACCGGGCGGCTGTATTGCAGGCCGTTTCATTTCCGTATTCATCTATTTCACAAGCCTGATCTTGCTTACGTCCATAGAACAACCAGAAATTGAACCCTATTAGTAATCCTGCACCCAAAAATGTCCAATGTTTATACTTACTTAACCATATCAGTGCGGGAAAATCTGATACCAACCCGGCCACAACCGCCCCCATACCCACAGCTACCAGCAATGATGGCAAGGCACAGCACAACAAGGTAGATACCGAAGTAAACAAGGACGCTATGCTGACGAAATCGTCTTTTAGCTTTATCAATTTTTGCATGATTAACTCTTAAAGTTCTTTGCTACTAAGTTTATTTCTTATCTGTTTTCTTTTTGACCTTAAACCCCCTGTCTTCAATAAGGGCAATAATGTCCTTTTCAGAAATTACCCTACTGTCATACCTGATTACTGATGAACTTTTATCAAAGAGGGTTTCACTGCTAAGAATACCTTTCTGTTCTTTGAGCATATTATCAATGCCATTGGCACATCCTGCCTGGCAACTCATGCCTTCTACTTTCAATTCAAGCTTGGTAGTGTTTTTTTCCATTTGTTCCATTTTCGGTGCTTTTTCTTTTTCTTGGGACTGTGCCCTTGCTCCATTAGCAATGAGTAAGGCTCCTAAACAAAACGTAAATACTAAAACTGTTTTCTTGATCATTTTTCTCATGATTTAACTCCTTTTTAAATTCATTCTCAAAAGTAGATTTATGAGGGGGGTGGTCTCCTAGGCCTTTTTGAAATATTTTTTTGATCTGAGTCTCTGGACCAAAGAAGTAGAACACTAGCCAGAGTGATAATATTTTTCATAACATATTGGCCTTCCATTGTCAGTATAAAAGGAAACTTGGCAAACATTAAATCAGGAAAAATAAAAAAGGTGAGCATTGTACCCAGCATGTGCAGAAATAGTAAGATCAATACAGGTTTTAAAAAATTTCCTATAATCAATAATATACCAAGGAGACTTTCAAAAACTGCCAGCACAATGGTACATGCAGGTGGAGAAATTACATGGAATGTAAGAGAACAAATGGTGCCAGCAGCCAGACTTTCTGCAGGACTTACCCCGGGGAAAAATTTAACTACGCCAAACCAGAAGAATATTGCTCCAATACTGATTCTGAGAATAGTATTGGTTCTATTCCTCAGGTATACAGGTATTGTATCTGATAGTAATTTCACTTTTCAGCTTTAAACATTCGAATGGCAAACAGCATCATCAAACCCTGCAATGCTGCGAATATCAAAAATGCGTTTTCCAAACCAATCGATAAGACTTCTCCAAATATGAGACTCCCAACTCCAAAACCTGTAAACAGGGCAAAGACATTTAGTCCCATTGCTTGCCCTCCATATTTCTTGCCCCCTAACTCCGTTACAATTCCGGCAAAGAGAGGTTGGGTTAAGTCATATCCTAATGAAATCACTGTAACAGCAATGGCTGCCAATATTACTGATATATTGGTAGCCAATAGAGCAGTGGCCAAAGCCGCAATGCCTAGCCCAGGTATAATAAGCCGAAACCGGCCCCACCTATCTGCGGCCCTTCCGATACTGGAACCAAAAAGAAATCCCGGAACCCCATAGCCCAGAATAGCCAAACCAATACCTATTTCTCCTAAGATATATTTTACAGAGAAATAGTATCCAAGCCAGGTATAGATGCCTGAATGGAATATTCCATTCCAAAAAACAGAACTGTAAGTTTTTGCCCCTCTTGACATTGAAAGCAAATGGAAGAATTTTGAAAAAACCTGCCGTACATTTGGTTTATTTAATTCAGGTTTTTGGGATTTAAAATCAATTTGGAATGAGATAAACCATAATATTATGGCTCCTAAGATTGCAATCCCTAAGAAAAGCATCCGCCATCCGATAAAGGGCTCCAGCACAACTCCTGCGGTAGAACCTAGCGCCATACCCCCTTCCATAGCTGCAAATAGCAAACCTAGAGGTTTACCTCTCTCATGGGGCTCATATAAATCCCCAACCAGCGCCAGCGCCATGGGGATAACTCCGCTTGCACCAAGGCCAGTAAAAAGTCTGAGCATAATCAATTGTGAAGATGTTTGGGCCAAAGCAGTAAGTGCTGTCAACAGTATAAATGCCAGTAGTGAAAACCGAATTATCCGCATCCTTCCAAAACGATCAGAAAGAACCCCATAAAAAAGAATGGAAATACCATAGGTAATCATATAAGCAGGAATGACCAGCCCTATGTATTGCTCCGTTACCCCAAATACTTCTGACAGCTTGGGGATCAAAGGGGCTATCATATAGGCCTGAAAAAATATCAAAGAAGCAGCTAATGCCAGCAACCAGAATGCTTTTGATCTGTAAATTTGTTTCATTAAATCTTTTTAGTCTAAAGACTGTCTAAAGATATAAAAGGTCAATTCTGCCTCGCATAATTGACCTTTTATAAAATAATCTAAATTATTATGCCGCCATTTTAGCGCAACTTTCTGCGCAAGCTTTGCATTTCTCTGCACACTGCTTGCACACCTCACTGTCAAACTTGCTGCACTCTTCTGCACAGGCTTTACAGAGATCGGCACAAATGGCGCAAACCCTGTTTACATAATCCGACTGAGATGCCAGCATTTGGACACAAGCAGTACAAAGGGCAATGCAATCCAGACAAAGCTGATGGCATTTTTTCATATCGGGTTCACCCATATGCTGGTCCAGACAGATGCGCGCAGCGGTGATACAGGCATTACACTCGTCAATACATTGTTGAATTTCGTTGTTCAATGGTTTCATAACTTTGTTGGTTTAAAAGCTTTCCCTGCAGGCACGGCTACAGAGAAAATTTTATGAATAAGCCGTGCCTTATTGTTTTATCCCTGGCCGATACCCGCTTTGATCAGTTCTTCTTTGGTTATACCCTGATCCTGGCAACAGTCCAGCAATTTGCCATTGACTGCTATGGCCGGCACTTTTTTAATCTGGTATTCTTTCAGTTTGCTCAGACAGGTTTTGTCTTCACATTGCTTTACCAGATCATAGACTGTTATTTCACATTGATCACAGGCTAAGTCTTTTACCATACTGACCACCGGATCACAAACTGGGCAATTAGACGTAAATATTTCTACTTGTCTTTTCATAAATTCCTCCTTTTGAATTGTTCTGTAAAATGATTTGAGATTCTTTCCGGATAAGAACAATTCAAAGGTAAGCTAAGGGAGGGGGTGGTCGGCAAGAGTAAGAAGCCAGAAAATTTGATTTATTTTTCCGGAGATAGGTAAAGTGCTGGTGAAAAATGGAAGTTTTACCAGATCATACTGAAGGTAAATCCGGCACTTGCAATATAGAGCAACGGCTTATGAGTCGATATTTGCATTGCCTATTCGTTTCTTTAGCTCGGCTATTTCCTTCATTTTTTGAGTAAGGCTATCCAGTTCCAGGATAGGAAACTGCTGGCGGATAAATTCGATTCGTTCTTCATTCCCGCAATTACCCGGGCAGGCTTCAACGGTTTCTGAAATCTTAATGGCAAGAGCTTTCCGGTAAGCTTCATCCAATAATAAATAATGGGCTTTGTCCAACCCTTTTTGTGCTGCTTTGAACTGTAGCAAAATTTTTTCCGGATCTTTTCCTTCATCCAACATTTTTATCAAGCCATCCACCTGGCCTTTGATGCTTTGTAAGCGTGTCTTTATATCTTTTGTTAGGTCTTTGGGTATCATAATTTTTCACATTTTATTAAAGCTACGTTTCTGCACGGGGTGGTGAACAACGAATTGTTTATGTTTTTGAATTCAATTAAACCATAGACCCGATATCCGAACCCATAGAGGGATAGGAATAGACCATGTTCCTTATGTCAGCTACTTTGAGTTTTCCTCGAATAGCCATCGCAAAAAGATTGATCATTTCTTCCGCATGCGGGCCGATGATATGAGCGCCTAAAATGTGGCCATCTTTATGCGAAATCACTTTGTAGGCATAAGTGGATTCATTAATCCGTTTGGCATTATACCAGTTGGAGGCAGAAGCACTTTTTACCTGGTATTCTACATCTAACTCCTTTGCCTGCTTTTCTGTCATACCTACTGCTGCTAAAGTGGGTAGGGTGAATACTGCACTAGGCATTTCTGTATAGTCAGGCACTTTAGAATTTCCTCTGATAATGTTAGCCGCCACAGCATGTCCTTCCATTACGGCTACAGGCGTGAGGTTTAGCCCATTACTATTAGCTGCATCACCTGCTGCATATACTGTAGGGTTACTCTCACTTTGCAGATATTCATTTACCTCAATGCCTTTTTTGTTGTAAGCAATACTGGCTTTTTCCAGATTCATTCCATCCAACTCTGGTACTCGGCCTGCCGCATTTACTAAAAGGTCAGTGTGATGTGTTTGCTCACCATTTGAAGATTTTGTGAAGACTATAAACTGATCACCATCTTTTTCAATACCAATTACCTCAGTTTCAACATGTAAGAGAATACCTAAATCTTTGGTGGCCTTAACAAGATGTTTTACGATATGCTCATCAAAATTTTCCAGTGGACGCTCACCACGATGGAAGATAGTAATCTTACTGCCCGCTCGAGCAGCAAGGTGGGCAAACTCCATCGCAATATAACCACCTCCAACAAAAGTGATATGTTCAGGAAGCTTTTCCAAGTTTAGAAAATCGGTACTGTCGATGGGCAAATCTCCACCGGTAATATCAAGAGTCACTGGTCTGGCACCTGTGGCAATCACGATTTTACCACCTTCCAGTAGATCATTCCCAATACGGACAGTGTTTTCAGATTCGAAGCTGGCTACTCCGTGGTACTTCTTCACACCTGCTTTTTCATATCCTTTCTCAACGCCTTTGGGCATTTTAGAAACAAAATCGTTTTTGTAAGCCATTAAGTCTTCCCAATTAATCGAAATATCCCCTGAGATGCCTATTCCGCTCATTTTATCAACTCTACCAATGATTTCGGCCGCTCCCACCAGAATTTTCTTAGGATCACAACCACGAAGGGCACAAGTTCCACCATAAGGTCGTGAGTCGGTGATAGCTGTTTTTAATCCTTTCTTAGCACATTTATTGGCGATGGTCATTCCGGCCATACCGGATCCGATGACGATGACATCATATTTTTTCATGAGCAGCAACTATTTTTTCCACCTTCCTGAATCGGAGGACAGGCGACTGTCCCATAAGAGCAATACACACAGCAATCACCATCTTTGGGCTTGATTACTTCTTGGCAATTTTCACACTCGTAGAAGTACTGGCATGCATCCTTAGGCATGGTCTCTTCTTTTTGATGCCCACAGTTTGGACATGTAATAGTTGATTGTAAAATGATTTCTTTCTCCATTTCAATATTAAATAAGGTCAATTTGTAACTTTCTGAAACTACAAAAAGTGAACTGTTGAATTGTCTCAAAGGGAGTTTTATGATTAACCGATTTGCATTTTAACTTCTCAAAAAACCTCTGAAGAAGAGCTGTCATAGTTGATTCTGAGTATTGTTTGATTTTAATCCCACTGCACTTCTGTGGGCCTTCTTCTGAAAAGGTGCCCAGCATGAGTATTCCTTCTGGCTTTATACTTCTTTGGGCATTTTCTAAATAGGTTTCAATTTCTTGTTCTTCAGTTAGAAAATGGAAGGCCGCACGATCATGCCAGAAGTCATATTGTTCTGTTGCTACAAAAGTTTCCGCATCTGCCACTATCCATTTCACTTTATTGGCACGATTACCAAGTCTTTGCCTTGCTCGCTTAAGTGCTGATTCAGAAATATCGAGAACAGTAATGTTCAGATACCCCAAGTCAATCAGATGATCTACCAGTAAACTGTCCCCTCCACCAACATCTATGATTTTAGCATGTTTAGGTATATTAAACTGCTTTAAGAAACTCAAAGAGGTTTTAGGGGTTGGTTGATACCAGCTTACTTCTTCCAATCGTTTTGATTGATAAATGTTCTCCCAATGTTTTTGCCTGTCAAAACTTCCCATTATTCCTGAATTTTGTTTTCTACTACTTTGTAACCGGTTTTATTGATCGCCTCTACAATTTTGTCTTTTCGCACTTGGCTTGGATCATACTTTACTATGGTACTACCCTTTTCGTATGATGCTTTCACCACTTCAACTCCATCAAGTTCGCCTACTGCATGGGTTATGTGGGATTCACAACCCGAACAGGTCATTCCTTTTACAGATAGTTTTATGGTATTAAAAGTAGTAGATTGAAACAGTGCGTTTTCAGCATTCCAGTCACTTACTTTGGATTCAGTGACCGTATATCCCGTGCTGTTAATTGCCTCAATAATTTTGTTTACATCAACTAATGATGCATTGTATTTTACTTGTGCATTAGCGTTTTTATGCGACGCAGTCGTTTCTAAAACTCCATTCAGACCTGATACTGCATGTTTAACGTGCTCTTCACAGCCTGTGCAGGTCATGCCCTTGATCTTAAAGTCAGCTAATTTGATTTGGGTCTGATCCTGATCAGCTACAACTCCTGAACTGGTGCTGTTGGGATAGAATATATGTGAATAGGAAGGGAATGCGAGCGTAAGAGTAGCAAACACTGTAACTATTCCCAAAAACTTTTTTGACTGCCAGAACGATGGTTTTTGGTCATCCTCACAGGCACAAGTAATTTCTTCAGCTGTTCTGGGTCTGAGTTTTTGATACCAGGCGAAAGCTAACACCCCAATTGTCAGCATAATTAAGTACGGCCTGAAAGGCTCCATCCAGGATAAGGTGGAGGCAATGCCACTAATTCCGGCAAGAAACGAAATTACTGGCGTGATGCAACATAGCGAAGCTACAATAGCAGCCAGCAATCCGGCACTTGCGCTCTTGGTAGAAAAATCTGCCTGTTTGGAATGTTGGTTACTGGTATTCATGACACTGTAGATTTTTGATCTGTCGATACGAGGCTGTCTAAAATTGGAGCAATTACTTTCAGGTTTTCCATTTTAAGTGAATAGAATATGGTTTGTCCTACTTTTTCACTCACCACTAGTCCGCCCTCACGCAGCTTTTTCAAATGCTGAGAAATTGCAGGTACAGTCATATCTAAAATGTCACTCATGTCACAGGGACATAGCTTGGATTCCTTGTGGAGTAGAAAAAGGATTTTAAGCCGGATTTCATTGCCCGACAGGCTCAATGCCTTAGCTACCATAGTTATTGATGGCGCTACTCTGGTAATTTCTACTTTGCAATGTTTGATCTGCTCAACGTCTGCGAAAACCCGGATACATGATTTATTCATAACTGTTCTTATTTAAGCAACTACTTAAATAACGAAGATGGATATTAAAAGTTTAAACACATAGATGATTTCCATCTGTTTCGTTAGAAAGTTCCATCTACATACTATACATAGCCCAAAGAAATCACAAACAACTACTTTATACTACAATTTTTTTTTAAGCAATACTAATTACATATCAATAACCAGTACTGTCCCATTAAAATCTAAAATAGTTCTTTGAAACGTCTGAAATAGAGTTAGTTGCAGAGGTTTCTAAAGCGAACGGACTTGAAACTATAGCTTTGTATCAGTTTAACCTGATGGTATATGTTTCAAGATAAATACGTTTTCGCCCAATTGATCTCATTTCTTAATCGGAGTAAGTTCATTCGTATCGTCGCCAGGTATAATGGCGACAAATATGTGAAGCATTTCAACTGTTGGAATCAACTACTGTGCATGATGTTCGGCCAGCTCTCCAATCGTGAAAGTCTAAGAGATTTGATCGCCGCTCTTGATGCACATCATTCCAAATGCTATCATTTAGGGGTGGGGAAGAACGTCTCCAAATCGTCTTTGGCAAGAGCCAATCAGGACAGGGACTATCCTTTTATACTTACTTGAAAAAGGAAAAATCTCAAGGAAAGAGGCTGCTCTCTTATTGGTAGTTAAAAAACACAAAAACCTACGAAATTCTCACTGAAATGGTGAGGCAAAACCTTATCAAAAAACAGGGAAAAGGAAGAGCCACTTATTATGCTCTTAGATGACTACCCTAACTTTGATCATCCTTTCTGATTTCATATATCCGCCAAAAGCCTTAAATCCTCCACTAAGTGGTTCGAGTTTTCTCTTACCAGCTCCACAACACAGAAACGAGGTGAATTTCCGCCTCGTTTTTTATTTATATTACATAAACCAAGCAACAAAAATCGTTTTCATCTATATAATAAGCTTTTAATTCGAAAAATGAATTTCCAAAAACCAATTCCATCAAAAATCAAAATACTGACAACAACCTTCAAAAATCATATGATTTAACAAATGGTTCGATAAATCTCATTGGCTTAGCTAATAGGAATCGAACCAAATTTCAAATAAATTTCACTGAAAATTCCAATATTTTTTTTTTGAATTTATCCACCAAACTCTTTTTTAAAGCTAAATATCAAACACATCTAAATCAACCGTTCTTCCAATTGCACCTTCCAAAGGATATATCCCTTTCTTGGATCCGAATAATCATGATTTAACCTACTGAAACTTTCCGGGGAGCTTAGAATAAAGGCTTGCCTTCCCTTATCCTTTATAAACTGAAGGTCCGATTCTATTTCATCCAGTCTTTTCCAAACCATCAATTTCGAAATCTCTCCTCCATTAACCATGATTTCTGTGTGCCAGATATAGGTAGCCTCTTCTGTATCCAAGGTTTCTAAAATGATATGGTGAAATTTCTTACCTTTTAATAGAAATACGAATGAAAAAGGTTTTAATATAAACCTTATTTTTAACAATGAACCTTCGTGTTTTGATGCCAAGTACCTCAATTGTCTGAAATGCCTATACTTTTCATCTCCAATTAGGTTATTGATCAGTTGCTCTTCGGTAAAATGAGAGCCGGGAAATTGATTGGATTTTCTTAAACCTTCAAGATCAGAAGTGGCCCTATTGTCATTTTGATGATTTGGATCATTTTTAATTTCATCGATGGCAAACTGAAACCTGACACTCTCAATGGTATCTTGATTAATTTTTCCCAAGTCTTCGGATTCAGCTCTTTGGGTCACTAACATTCCATTTTCAAATTCAGCAAAAATCTCCACATTGGCATATTTCATTTTTAGTGACTTCGAGAAGTAGGGTTTTAATACTTCAATCTCAGGACGGACGTATTCATTTTCAAGTTCAAATTCAATTTCTGTATTGAGTTCTTGCACGGGATAATTAAAGGCAATGCTACCATACCTGAAATCCAGTTTGTCCAATGCAATTTTAACTGTCTTGTCGATGGTGACAGCACTCATTTCTCCAGATTCGCTTAGATCCATAAACAAGTCGGCTTCTTTCTTAAGTTTTCTATAATAGGTATTCCTCTTCAAAAACAAACGATCAAGATAATCAACCAAATAATCCCGATAATCATATATCACAGGAGCCAGTTCGGAGCGCTGAACCCTCCCTATATATTGGATAAGTTTGCCCTTGAAAGAAAAAGGATAGACCAAAAACAGCCTTGATATGTTATTCAAATCCACACCTTCCCCCATCAACTGTCCGGTAGTAATCAAGACCTGGAAATCTCCTCTGGATATCTGGCCCCATTTCCCCTTGCGGCTACGTTCATTATCTTCCCCACTCAAAGTGATTACTTCAAAAACCCCTTTCAAATAGTGGTTTAACGTAGCGATATGCTCTCTTCTTTCTGTAATAATCACTACACTTCCCCCTTCATTCACCTCTTTTATAACATCTTTGATGATGAGCTGATTTCTGGCTGAATCGTTCACCAATATCTTTGAAAGTGTCTCAAAACTATCAGTTTTTGGATTGAACGGTACTTGCAAGGCGGTCTTCCTCACTTTCACCGTTGCAGGCCGGTAGTTTTTGGTTTCCTTGGGATCAATACTGGCAATTACATCACCCAGATAAATAAAAATGAGCCTCCCGTCATTTCCCTTTCTAAATGGTGTCGCCGTCAGCCCATACAGGTAGAAAGTAGAGAGCTTGGACAAGCTGTTCCGAAAACTCTCTGCTGATATGTGGTGGCATTCATCAATTATGACCGTACCGAATGCGTCATAATATTCACTTGATTCAGGTTTGTCCAAAAACTTGGCCAGACTTTGGAACATTGCGACGGTTACTTTTTTACCGATTTTAGCACGCCCTTGTCCAATTCTTCCTATCTCAGCCTTCCTCAATCCCATAAAAGACTGGATCCTTTCCAGCCATTGTGCCATAAGTTGTTTCCGATGGACGATAATAAGTGTTGGTTGTTTCTTATTGGCTATTATCTGTAACCCTATTATTGTCTTTCCTGTGCCCGGAGGGGCTACAATTATCCCAAACTGCTTCTTTTCCGCTGCACAGACTGTTTTCTCCTGATGTTCCCTTAGTCTAAAAGTGGTGTTAAAGGAGATTGTCTGTTGCAGTTTTCTTTCATCTTTAAATTCAAACGGAATGTTGTGGGCTGTACAAAACCTCGCCAACCTACCCATAATACCCCTAGGAATGACAACCTCATTTTCAGTTTCATCAATCAACCGAAAATGAGATGGTGTACCATGGGTGCTTCGTCCAACCTTCTTCTTTACGAAATAGGCTGAATTGGAAAAATTCAGTTCTTCCTTTAAAAAATCAGTTAACTCTATTGTAATTGCAGACTTATTGAGTCGAATATTGTTACTCAGTTTGATCAATAACTTCTTTGAAGTATTGAAATCTGATGGGCTTGATCCATGGGCGACCAATATTAATTGGTCATATAAGGCATCTAATCGGTCCACTGAAATCTTTTTGACGGATTTCAGGAAAGTCCACTGGTCCTGATATGGTTCCATATTATCATTCAGGAAACCACCATTTCCTTTTTCCAAAACAGCTTGGTTTAGCGGAAGCGCAATTAAATTACCAAGCCCTTTCCCGGATAGATAATCCTGATTTGGAAACAGCCGGTCAAAACTGGAAAATTTATCAAATTCAGAAATCGATTGGGATTCCTTTAATAGATGGACAAGCAGCTTTCTACTTTTTCTTGCAGGATAAGGGCTCGCGAAAAATATCCAAATATGCCCTCCATTTCCGGATCTTGATCTTTCAAGATATGAAGGAATGTTTTTGGATTTACACAGCCCCATTACTTTTTTGCACTCCCCTTCCCAATTTTTTCCATCAAAATCGGCAGCAATAAACCAGGAAGTATTGTCCTGTAAAAGAGGGTAAATACCGATATGGTGTTCTCCATTAAGATGCTTCAGAACTTCAATGCCTTTTAACGGGATATAGCTTTTGTCCTTGTAGGTTTTGAATGTACCACCATTACGTTTATGGCGTCGATACATATAGGGATCATAATGGTATGCGGGCATATATCCGGCTTTGGCTCCCTTCTCCCAGCGAACAGCGAAAACATCTGACCTACCCTTAAAGAGCCCATTGAATATTTCCAGTTTATCCGATTCTGAATAAGTGATTACAAAATTCCCCATAAATTTCTTTGATATCCTTTTCTGTTTGCCAATGACTTCAAAATGTCACATAATATAGATTTCAAGCGATAGGGGAAGTTAAGAAATCAAGATTACTTTATTATTCTTTAAGCTTTTGGTTAATTTGTCTATCTATATCCATCCAAAAAGTTCCGTATAACTGTCACAGTAGAAAAATGCTCTTAATCGATCAAATTCAAAAAGGAGAAAGTAAAACGCTCGAATTAAAAGAAAGCCTTCCAAAAAATGAAAGTATCGCTAAAACAATAGTAGCTTTCTCAAACACAAGTGGCGGCAAACTGATCATTGGAGTGAATGATCAATTAAGCATTGTTGGCATTGATGATTCAATGTTATTTGAAATACAGGATAAGATTGCATCAATTATTTCTGACAGTTGTTTCCCTGGGATTATTCCTGATATCTACAGTGTAAATATAGAAAACAAACTGGTCTTAGTTATTGAAGTAGTTCGTGGCAATCAAAAACCTTATTTTTTAAAAAGCAGAGGAAGGGAAGTTGGTTCCTATGTCAGAATTGGTGCCACCAACCGTCTCGCAGATTCCTCTACAATTGCCGAGCTTGAACGTCAAAAACATCATATAAGCTATGATGAGGAAGTTTATCACGACCTGGAGCTTAACAGGCTTGACATGTCCCCCCTTCTTGACAAATTCAAACAAACGGGAAAGACTGTTACCAAGGAGAAGCTAGAAAACTTAAAACTAATTAAAACAATTAACGACAAAAACTATCCTTCAAATGCCTTGATGATTATTTTAGGAAAATTTCCTCACTGTACTATTAAATGCGCCCGGTTTAAGGGAACTACCATGGAGACTTTTATCGATAAGAAGGAATATAGTGGCGATATTTTTACGGTTCTTGAAAACGCCCAAAATTTTGTATTGAACCATATCAACCTCCAAGCCGAAATAAAAGGGCTATACAGGGATGAAAAATATGAAATCCCCGTGGTCGCTTTAAGGGAAGCTTTGGTTAATGCGATTATTCATCGGGACTATGTTAACCAAGGCAGGGATATCAAAGTGGGTATTTATGATGATATTGTAAATATTGTATCGCCTGGTAGCTTGCCCAATAATATTACCATGGATGATATTTTTAATGGTCGTAGTGAAGTTCGAAACAGAGTATTGGCAAATGTATTTAAGGAGCTAGGTTTGATCGAGCAATGGGGTAGTGGAATTAACAGGATCATCAATACTTGTAAAAGCTATGGGCTTCAGTCCCCAATAATCCAAGAGAAGAATGACTATTTTGACATTGAATTTATTCGACCACAAATAACCGCATCCTCAAAGGAAAGTATTGAGCAAGACCAATCAACAAAACCGGATCACGAACGATTACGAACGATTACGAACGATTACGAACGATTAGAGAAAGAAAAACAAACCATCCTTTTATACTTACTTGAAAAAGGAAAAATCTCAAGGAAAGAGGCTACAATCTTATTGGACTTAAAAAACACAAAAACTTACGAAATTCTCACTGAAATGGTGGACCAAGATCTTATCAAAAAACAGGGCAAAGGGAGAGCCACTTATTATATGCTTAGTTGAATCGCCCTAACTTTAAGCACTCCCTTTCTGATCTTATATACCCGCAAGCAGTCGAATATCATCCCCTAAATGGTTCGAATTTTCTCTTATCAGCTCCACCTGACGGCACAAATCCTCATTTTGAGATTTTGTGCCGTTCTTTTTAATATATAAACCTCTATCTATCAAATAGATAAGACTAATCATTTTATTAACTTTCGGGGTTCGATAATTATTTTTTTCAAACACCAATTTTTCACTAAAGGTCGAACTCAACAGCCTCTGCTTGTCTTCTAGGCCAGATTTTGCATATAAATCACCTAAATTAGAAATTACCCTTAAACAGGATTTTATCATCTCTTTGATGTTTCTTTTCGGCTTTTCACGAACGCTCGCCAATTGAAGCTCTAATCGATCTATTGAATTAGATACTTCTTTTTTGATTTCTTTAAAATCATCACTATCAATCTTATCATTCAGCAAAAGCTGCCTTGCTTTTTTTAGCTTATTACTCTCATTTTCGATTTTTTCCAATAAGGATTTCTTTTCATTTCCTCTATCATTCAATTTTGAATTAAGAATTTCGATTAGTTCTTTTTGAAAATACTTAAGCCTTTCTTCTTTTATTGAAAACTGATTAAGCATCTCAATCAGTTTCTCATTTACTAAATCAGCTCTAAAACGACATCTACAAGGTGATTTACAATGGTAGTAATAATAGTACTTCCCTGTTTTACTCTTTGAAGGGCTTCCGGTCAAACCTCTTCCACAATTAGGGCATTCTAGAAAACCTCTGAGTGGCAACTGTTCCTTGGAAACTATTTTAACCTTATTTTTCCTTCCCCTTCCATCCAAAATATCCTGAACACTATTAAATAATCTTTCTGATATCAACGCCTCATGTTGCCCCTCAACGAAGTGAGATTCTTCATCCTTATAGGCAGGAACAAAAATTTTTCCAATATAATGTTTATCCCTTAGCATTCTCCAAAAACTGGATTTTGTAAGGCTTAAACCCTTTTTGAACATTTCTGTATAGATTTTCTCGGTATTAAAAGTACCTTCTGCTACCTTTTCAAATGATTCGATGACAAGACTAGCTTCAGGTTCTTTTGGTGCAATATATTTTTTTCCTGTTACAGTCGACCGATTAATATACCCTGTTGGTGCTTTCTTCAAATACCGACCTTCTTTGGTTGCCCTTCTAATACCATGAAATATATTGAGTGCCCTCCTATCATTTTCGACTTCTGGTGCAGCCAAATAAATAGCCAACATCATTTTGTTCTCAGGTATTTCCAAATCAAGTGGCTGTTCTATTGCTTGAGGCTCAATATTAAGACCTCTTAGAATATTGATCATAAAATACGCATCCCCTGCATTTCTGCTAAACCTATCCCATTTAGTAAATAGGATGAGATCTACTTTTCCTTTCCTTCTTCCTTTAAGATCAGTCAAAAGTCTTTGCCACTCAGGCCGATCAAAAGTCTTGGCACTATGGTCCTCATAAATAACCTGCCTTACCTTTATATCATTAACAAGGCAATACCTTTTTAATACCTCTTCTTGATTACGTTGGGAATAACCTTTATCAGCCTGCTCGTCTGTACTTACTCTAACATATAAATCAGCTATTTTCATTGGTAAAAAGTTGGTTTACAGCCAATTTACAAAATAACTGGATAGAGTCAAACAAATGTTCAGCATCAGCATATGAGATTTCCTGACCATCATTCCTCAATAATTTTATCAGCTTATTAATTTTTTCCTGCCTCTTTTTTTCTTTCAGTTGTACCATATTATAATTCTGATAGAGGCTTAATTAAATTTACATTCATTAAAAATATTCACCAGTTTAACCCTACTGGGGTATAAAATGAGCGTATTTTTGAAGTGACATTCCCCTTCTAATTAGACCTATCATCAACTTAAATTATCAGCAATAAAAAAAGGGCCTTACAGCCCTCCATCATCTGCGAAGGAATAATACCCTTCGGGAGTTAGGATGATATGGTCAAGTACCGGAAGTTCCAATAGTTTTCCTGCCTTCACCATCTTTTCGGTGAGGCGTTTATCCTGTTCACTGGGCTTCATCGTTCCTGAGGGGTGGTTATGTGCCTTATGTAAAGCTTTACATAATATTATACTTTGCATAATGGGCGAGGATCAGGCCCGATGCTGACGCCTTCATGGCCGCTGCAAAGACCACTTTCAGGTCCACTACTGTACCACAGGTTCCTCCGGATGAAGCGTTGATAATTCCAAGGACACGGTTAGCCCTATTTAGGAGAATAACCTTAAATTCTTCTATAAATTCTATTTTTGATTCATCCCAATTGGCCCTTAAAATCCTATTGGCAGTCAAAGAAGAAGTGATTTGAGGCTTTTGGGAAACCTTTGAATTGGCCTTGTAACTTAGTACAATTTCTGCTACTTGGTTGGGTACGATGTCTTTGTTGTTGCTGTCCATAACATTTCGTTTTTGATGGTTAGAAATTAATTATGGGCACCGTCCCGCTTGAGGCAACCAAGGCCAAGTGGCAACGGAATAAATGAGGGGCATGCGGGAATGGCATGTGTTTATGCCGGACACTCTTGGCTGCCCCGGCAGCCCGAAAAGCGAACTTTGTGCAGTGATTAATGAATAATTAAATACCCTCTCCTTTCAAGAATTATCATATGCTTCATTTGAGGAGTGTTAGGTTAAATAACGGCTGTCGACAAATCCTACTATCAAGTCTGGGAATATGCAGCAGGGATAGGAGCGGCATCCCCGGCCTTGCCGGGATACAGCGGATAGCCCGGCCCATAGGGGCTGCCCAAAACACATTTGATACCTCTCCTCAAATGAATGGTTTAACCGTTCAGCCCAAATTTTAAAAAAATTATCAAGCATGGGATTTCATCAACCAATTGCCATAATTTGAATAAAACTTCAGCAATATCAAAGATAAGCACCAGTCCTACTCCCTTTCTGTGTATGGCTCTCTAGTATGCCAATATTCCATTAGCTATTCCTGTTGGGCAATATTACTTTGGACTCTCCTTTGGATAGCAATTTCAATATAAAAGTCGCTCTGGCCATTATATTTCATTGGCCGATCCTGAAGTGCGAAGCGTATTTTTTTATTAAAAACTTAAATTGGGACAATAGCCTCAAATGATGTCAATTTTATGGCCCTTAGAATTTTTGGATTATTGATTTCCCCAACATTTCGGTTGGCAGAAAAGAAATTACGGAAGACGTATCGAAAAGGCAATCAAGATCATATACCAAATCGTTGCTCATAAGCCAAAACCACTTTAGAAGAGATCCCTTAAACTCCCAACCTATCAATAAGATTCAAATAGTCTTCCATGGTATCTATATCCACTTCACCTTTAGAGAGCGCTAACGTTTCTAAACCTTCAAAATCAGCAAATAATTGTTTGGCTCCCGAATTGCCCTTTAATTCCATTAAGCGTGGGAAACAGCTCCTGTGAAATAGTGCAGGAACTCCTTTCTGGCCGCCATAAAAGCTGGCGACAATCTTTGCCTTTGATTGATATTGGAGATCTATTAAGCCCTTCAAATGCCCACTGGTGACATAGGGTTGGTCACAAAGCATTATTATGGCATATTCTATCGCAGGATAAAGGCTTTGTAGATGGTCTATCCCTATTCTAATAGAAGAAGCAATCCCCTCACTGGAACCAGAATTTAGAGCAATGGAAAGATCCAGTCCCTGTAATTCTTTTTGATGTAAATGGGCCTTTTCCCCCAGCACCACCACAACTTGATCAGGTTTTGCGGCCAAGGCTTTTTTTGAGGATCTCTTGAGTAAAGTTTCCCCTTGGACCCTTAACATTTGTTTGTCCTTTCCAAGCCTGATGGAATTGCCTGCAGCTAAAATAATGATACCGTACTTCCCGGTATTTACATCACAGGATTCTTTATCGGACTTGATTATTTGTTTATTTTTCATTATTTATCTTCAAGTACCTGTTAACACTCCGATAAAATAATCAGGGAAATCAGTTCAGGCAAATCGCACTACACCTATATACCATTTATACTACTGATTTACTTTCCATTGCTCGCTATTGTCATCAAATACTTCTTTGCCCCAAATGGGAAGTTCCGATTTGATCCGTTCCACCAATTCATTGCAGGCCGCTATTGCCGCTTTTCGGTGAGGGGAGGACGTAAATACAAACAAGCAGATCTCGCCCACATTCACTTCTCCCAAGCTATGATAAATATGTAAGCAGGTAAGATCATATTTGGAAAAAGTTTCTTCTCTAATTTCCCTTGCCTTCTCCAATGCCATATCTCTATACGCAGTATATTCAATGGCTACCACCTTCCTACCATTATTTTCATCTGTCCGGATCTGTCCCAAAAATATTGAATGTGCCCCTATGGCTGTTTTGACTCCATGATTGGCTATTGACTTGGCTATTTTATCCGGGGGAATTGCTCCGTTAACAAATATGTCTTTGATATTATTGGCTTTTTCCATTTACTGATTATCTATTTTTTCTCCCAAAGTCAGCTCCTTTTAAGGTGGTGCGACAGCACCGTCTCCAATCCAGGCCAACCAGGCCACTTTAAATTCATCATGGCTGAATGGACTTTACCCATTGTCCAGCCTTCCTTCACTGGCCCAACATTCATGTGTTCTTTCATTCCATATCTTTATGACCATTTCACCCAGTATCCACCAATTGGAGGGTAAGCACTTGTGGTGACTTCCCTTCAAAATCACTATTTGTCCAGTCTTTTTCCTACAACAACTTTCTATCTCCCAACTTCTTAAAAAAGTCCTCCCGATAGTTTCTACTGATAGGATAGAGCTCTTCCCCTATCAATACTTCATTTGATTGGACTTCGTCGATATGCCGCATATTGATTATAAACGACCGGTGAATCCGCACAAACTCACCAGGCAGTGCATTTGCAATGCTGGTCAAAGAGACCAATGACATTACTTTTCTAGTTGGCGTGATGATTTTAATATATTCTCTTTGAGCCTCAATGGCCTGTATTTCTTCAAACAGGAATTTCACAATTCTTGTATCGGTTTTAATAAAAAAGTAATCAAGTATTTCTCTTTTTTCCTCGGTAGCGACTTGGACCGAAAGGTATTCTACCGCTTTATCTATTGCTTTTCTGAAGCGTTCGAAAGATACTGGCTTCATCAAATAATCAATCACATCTAATTCATAGCCTTTTACTGCATATTCTTCATAAGCAGTAACAAATATGGTAAGAGGCTTTTCCACCAATTCATCTAGTAAATCCATACCTGTCATCAGGGGCATTCGGATATCCAGCAAAAGAATATCAACAGGCTTCTCCTTCAAAAATACCATAGCCTCCTCTCCGTTGCTGCATACACCTGCCAACTCCAACATTCCGACTTTGGAAACGTAATCTATGAGCAATTTTCTTGCAGGAGGCTCATCGTCTACTATAAGTATTTGGTATTTCATTTTAAATCTATGGTTAGTTTAACTTCAAAGGAAGTAGCGTCCTGATCCAAGATCAGCTCATGCTTTCCTGGATAAATTAGGTTCAATCTTTTTTTCACATTTGACAATCCTACCCCACTTTCCTGTTCTGCAGTCTTACGAGCATCAATTATATCATTCTTAATATAAAAGTGAAGATTCTCTTTTGCATCTATTTCAAGCTTAATATCTATTCTCCCGTCCATGGTGTTTCCATGTTTAAAGGCGTTTTCGAGAAAAACCAGGAAGATCAAATGAGCGATTCTATGTCTGTCTTTGACTCCTTCATGCTTAAAAACAATTATCGGTTTTTCATCCAGCTTTAACCTCCACAGCTCAATGAAATTTTCCATAAAAACAATCTCCCTATTAAGCGAAATAAACCTTCCTTGGTCCTCATATAACATATGACGCATCATTTCGGAAAGCTTCATAATCGCCGATGCAGTATTATGTTCTTTGAAATAAGCCATCGAATAAATATTATTCAATGTATTGAACAGGAAATGAGGGCTCAACTGAAGCTTCAGAAACTTCAACTCTGAGGCCAACTGACTGTTTCGAAGTTCTATTTCTTTTCTCTGCGCCGAGATCATATTGGCAAAAAACCAAATGACCGTGGTGATAAGGTAAAAACCAATAGCCGGAACCGACCTGATAAAATAAGTATAAGTAACGGAGCGGTGGGACATTCCGAGAAGATTTACCCGTAAAAGTACAATGCCCACCACTATTCCAATGGATGCCAAAATATAAGCGCTGTACTTTCCTTTTCTATAAAGCCTCGGCAACAGGACATAATAATTCAAGTAAGCGATGGACGAAGAAGTCAATACATCAGAGATCACTGCGCCCCAAAGTTGCTCAGAAGAATATATCCAACCACTGAGGGCAGCGTATAAAATAGCCCCATAACACAGCCAGAAAAGGAAATGGAGCGCATAGAATGCCGGACGCGATATGAAACTATTTTTCATTTTGGAAATTTAGGCATTTAAATAACATCATATTTCAGCAATCATCCAACTGACAGCTGTGCTCTACGGAAGGCATTTTTTATTCAACAAGTTGTAAATGCAAAAGTCTGAATGTTCCTATCCCTTAGGGGTGTTTTCATTCGTAGATCAAAACAGTTGACTGGGTGAGAGAATCTTGCTGTCTATTGATTTTGTTAAAAATATAGGATTATTATTCGTCTATTGGTAATGTGTCAAAAGGTTAATTGAATACGGGGGACATAAACCGTAAATCGAAAACCATCAACATAAATTAGGTTCAATTTGCTGAAAGGCTTTGACAAATAAGCACCACAAAAAAAATGAAATGAAAATCGTGAAAAAGCAACTATTTATATTGACCCTCATTATTCTGAGCGCTACTTACTCTTTTGCCCAATCTTCCACTGAGCAGGAAATCAAAAAGCTCTCCATGGACAAGTGGCAATGGATGGCTGATAAAGATGTGGCGAAACTGGAAAAGCTCTTTGACGACAAGGCCAAATTTGTCCACATGAGTGGAAGCTGGAGAAAAGACCGCGAGCTGGAAATCATCGAATCCGGAAGTATATGGTATAAAAATGCAGATGTGCATGACACGGCCCTTGAGATTTCAGGAAATACTGCAGTGGTATGGAACCGAATCACCTTGACTGCTTTCGTAAGAGGCAGCGATGTAACCACTGAGTTTACGGTAACCGAAGTCTACCAAAAGCAGAAAAAAGAATGGAAAATGCTGGCCTTGACATTCAGCAGCGTAAGGGACACTCACGAAATCGAACATTAATCCAAATACCATATTAACCATGCTAAAGACAATTATTGGATGCTTCCTTCTCTTCTTAGCCACAGGAATTAGCTATGCGCAAGACGAGACGAGCAAACAAGAAATCATCGAGCTATCCAAAACCAAATGGCAGTGGATGGCAGACAAGGAAGCTGATAAACTCGCCGAGCTTTTTGACGAAAAAGCTGTTTTCGTCCACATGGGCGGTTCCTGGGGCAAGGAACAAGAAGTGAACATTATCCGCAGTGGTGGGATTTGGTATAAAAAAGCCGATATCCACGAAGTATCCGTGGAGATCATCGATAACACCGCCATCTTGCTGAACCGCATCACCTTGATAGCCGAAGTGGGAGGAAACGAAGTGACCAATCCATTTGAGGTCACGGAAGTGTATATCAAAAAAGCTGAAGGATGGAAGCTCGGGTCTCTCTCCTTCACCAAACTGATGGGATTCGGGGACCAATAAAATTAATTTGCTATGAGATTCTTCCTTCTGTTCATTTTCCTTTTTGGCTCCCTGAGTTGTACCAGCCAGACCCAAACAGAGATCGATGCCAATGCGGTGGAAACAACCCCGGACAAAATCCTCATCGTGTATCTCACACGCACTAAAAACACGAAAGCTGTGGCAAAGATGATTGAGGCAAAAGTGGGAGGCACTTTGGTAAGTCTGGAATTGGAGACTCCCTACCCTGAGGATTATGAAGCCATTGTCGCACAGGTTGCAGTGGAAAATGAGACCGGAACACTACCTCCCTTAAAGACCAAAGTTGACCTTTCCCGATACGAAACCATCTTTGTTGGCTTTCCGACTTGGGGCATGCAGCTACCGCCACCGATGAAAACATTCCTAAATGAAAATGATCTCAGTGGGAAAACCGTCATTCCCTTTAATACCAATGCAGGTTACGGAATCGGAAGCAGCTTTGAGACGGTAGCCGAACTCTGCTCGGAAAGCACTATCCTGGAAGGTTACTCTACAAGGGGCGGAATCGAACGCAACGGAGTGTTATTTGTCATGGAAGGAGAAAAAGAGGTGGAAGTGAAAAAAGAAGTCCATGATTGGTTGACCAATTTAGGGTTTTAGTTGTCAGTATTATTTCGTGTAATAAAGAATTATTAAAGCCAATGTTTCAATAAGGACTAAAAACTCAAACGAAGTGCAACAATGAACAACCAATAAATCAGGTAAGACCTTAAATTATAAAATATTGATAGAATAGCTAAAACAGAAGATTATCCAAAAACATGGAAACTTAATTTTGATTGTAAATGGTGGAGAAAATAGGTAAATTCCATTTTAGGGGCTTCTTCGTTGATAATCTCTATTTTTTAAAATTTCGGATAAAAAATGTGAAACAAATTCATGAAAACCGCTAGCACTAAAATCAACCGTCGTTCATTTTTAAAAGTCACTTCGCTCACTGGAGGAGGAATGCTACTCAGCCTAAATTGGCTAGCGGCCTGCAAACCTAGTCAAGATGAGTCTTTGGGGATGCCCAAGGAATGGTTTCAATTTAATGGATTTATTAAAATCGGTGAAAATGGAAAGGTGACTATTATGTCACCAAATCCAGAAGGTGGACAAAACGTAAAAACGTCCATGCCGATGATCGTAGCAGAGGAACTTGATGTGGATTGGAAGAATGTCATTGTAGAACAAGCAGATTTGGATACCAAGTATTTTACAAGACAGTTTATCGGAGGCAGTCAGGCAATCCGATCTGGATATACCAGCCTAAGAACCGCAGGTGCCACAGCACGTGCAATGTTGGTGGCTGCCGCAGCCAAAAGCTGGAATGTTCCCGCAGATGGAATCACGGTGAAATCCAGTACGATCTATCACAAAGCGTCCGATAAATCTGCTAATTTCGGTGAGTTTGCTTCTCTGGCAGCGACGATGCCAGTTCCAGAAGAAGTTCAACTAAAAGCCAACAATAATTTCACTATTATAGGCAGTTCAAAAAAGAATGTCGAAGCAAAAAATATTGTAACCGGAAAACCGCTTTTTGGAATAGACACCCAATGCGAAGGAATGCTAATAGCAATGATCATTCATCCTCCTGCTTTTGGGAAGCAACTAAAATCCTTTGACGATTCCAAGGCCAGAAAAATGCCAGGAATAAAGGATGTTTTTCGAATCAAACCACTTCAAGACGATTACAAAAGAACGTTTTTTGATACCGTTCAATTCACAGACCTAATTGCCATAGTAGGCAACAGCACTTGGGAAGTACTTCAGGCAAAGAAAGTAATCCAGACGGAATGGGAAATTCAGGAAGCCTATGAGGAAAAACGTGATATGTTCGGAAGGGAAGGAACCAGGGTGGTACCAAGGGGATTAGAAAGCACCACTTCCCAAGAGCAAGCAATGAAAAAGGCAGCTAAAACCCCTCGGGTTCAAAGAAAAGATGGGGATCCAGAAACTGCATTCAAGAACGCATCAAAGACTATAGAGAGGACTTACACAGGTCCCTTTTTATCACATAATTGCATGGAACCGATGAATTTCTTTGCCCATGTCCAAGAAGACAAAGTAATCTGCTCCGGTCCTTTGCAAAAACCAGAATTGACAGAAAAGGCACTCTCTTCCAGATTGGGAATCCCCCTTGAAAACATAGAAATTGCTATGACCAGGCTAGGTGGTGGCTATGGACGAAGATCATATGCACACTGGTTAATCGAGGCCGCTGTCATTTCGAAAAAGGTAAATGCGCCAATCAAGCTGATATACACTAGGGAAGATGATATGACAGGCGGTATCTATCGCTCTCGCTACCAGGCAACCTATCGGGCTGCACTGGATGAAAACAATCAATTAGTCGCCTTCCATGTAAATGCCGGTGGACTTCCCGAGAATCCATTATATCCAAATAGGTTTCCTGCCGGAGCTGTGGACAACTATCTGGCAGAAGGTTGGGATGTACCATCCAATATCACTACAGGTTCATTCCGAGCACCTCGTTCCAATTTCATGGCTTGTGTCGAACAATCATTTTTGGATGAAGTGGCCGAGTTGGCAGGAAAAGACCCCATTGATTTCCGTTTGGAACTATTGGAAAAATCAAAGAATAATCCTGTCGGTGAAAGAAATGACTATGACCCTGATCGCTATGCAAAAGTACTCCAACTTGTAAAGGACAAAGCTGATTGGTCCAACCCAACTCCAGGGATATCCAGAGGAGTTTCAGCTTATTTCTGTCACAATAGCTATGCGGCCCAAGTTTTGGATTTGAAGCTGGTAAATGGACAGGTCCAAATAGACAAGGTGACCAATGCCATTGATTGTGGAATTGTCATCAATCCTGACGCTGCCAAAAATCTCTGTGAAGGAGCTGTAGTGGATGGGATAGGAACTGCCATGTTTGGTGAGCTGACATTTGAGAATGGAGTGGTGTCCAAATCCAATTTTGACGGATACAAGCAGATTCGAATGGGAGATGCGCCTAAAACCATTGAAACCTATTTCGTAGAAAATGGGAATGATCCTTCGGGGCTTGGAGAACCTGCATACCCTCCTGTTTTTGCAGCCTTAGCCAATGCGCTATATCAAGCCACAGGAAATCGGTTTTACCATCAACCATTTGTCCATCAACTGAACAGTTAAATGATTATCAAGCCTAATTTGAACAGCTAATTGGTCAATTTTCAGATACTTATGGTTTGAATTTAGTAATTAAAACGAAGTATAAATATTTAATATAGGGATAAACAGAAAACATATGGCACAGTATAACTTAAACATCAATGGCAAAACTCACCAAGTAGACGTAGATCCTAACACACCTCTATTGTGGGTATTGAGAGATCATTTGGATTTAGTGGGTACCAAATTCGGCTGTGGAATAGCCCAGTGTGGAGCCTGTACGGTACATGTAGAGGGTAATGCGATAAGATCCTGCTCCTACCCAGTAAGCGCGATAGAAGACAAAAAAGTTGTTACTATAGAGGGCTTGTCTGAAAAGGGAGATCATCCAGTGCAAAAAGCTTGGCTCGAACATGATGTCCCACAATGTGGTTATTGCCAATCAGGACAAATAATGACTGCAGTATCCCTTTTAAATCAAAACTCCAATCCGACAGATGAGGAAATTTCTCAAGCCATGAACGGTAATATCTGTCGCTGTGGTACTTATACCCGAATTAAGGCCGCCATTAAAACAGCTTCAAAATCAATTTAACCCACTGCACCATGACATTAATCGAAAAAAAATTAAATAGAAGATCCTTCCTGAAAGTATCTGCCCTGGCTGGAGGTGGGATGATGCTAAGCTTTAGCTGGTTAGCAGGATGTAAACCTACAAATGAGGAAATTTTGACCATGCCTGATGAATGGTTTGAAATTAACAGTTATATAAAAATAGGCGAAAACGGGGCAGTAACCCTCTTCAACCCCAACCCTGAATTTGGGCAGAATGTCAAAACTTCTCTACCCATGATTTTGGCAGAGGAATTGGATATAGATTGGAAAAAAGTGTTTGTGGAGCAGGCAGACTTTTATCCTGATCGTTTTGATAGGCAGTTTACAGGAGGCAGTAATAGTGTCCGGTCAAGTTGGAAACCGCTGCGGACGGCAGGTGCCACTGCCAGACAACTGATTATAAACGCAGCATCCCAAACATGGAATGTACCCGTTGAGGAAATAACCACAAGCATGGGAACTGTGGAGCACAAATCCTCTGGCAAGAAAGCAGGATATGGTGAAATGGCCTCATTAGCGGGAACCTTGGATGCTCCGGATCCAGAAACGGTTAATTTAAAAGAAATACCCGATTTCAAGATTATTGGTAAATCCAAAAAGAATGTAGATGGAAATAAGATTGTTACCGGAAAGCCACTTTTCGCTCTAGACCATAAGGTGGAAGGAATGAAGTATGCATCTATTGTACATCCTCCGGCCTTTGGAATGAAGCTAAAGTCATTCGACAAAAATTCAGTCACCTCCCTACCAGGGATTCAAGATGCCTTTGAATTGAAAATTTTTAAGGATGACTATGGCAGAAATTTCTTTGACACCACTACTTTTCCAGTCATTATTGCGATCGTAGGCAATTCCACTTGGGAAGTATTACAAGCAAAGAAAAGTCTAAAAGTCGAATGGGAAAAGGCCTCAGACAGTACCTTCCCTATGGCGGGACGAGGTGGCCAAAACCGGGAAATCAAGGTACTTGGAGGTTTGGAAAACTCCAGTACACATAAAGAGAAAATGGCCGAATACATTTCCAAACCAGGTAATATCCATAGAAAAGATGGCGATCCGGAAACTGCTTTTAAACAGGCATCCAGGATAATTGAAAGGACTTATTCAGCACCATTTTTGGCACATAATACCATGGAGCCCATGAATGCTTTCGCCGATGTCAAAGATGACCAAGCCATCATCTATGCGCCTACCCAAGCTCCTGAATTAATCAGACAAACCCTTTCCAGTAGTTTGGGCTTACCAGTAGAAAATATACAGATCAACCTTGCCAGAATGGGAGGAGGATTTGGACGTAGAGCTTATAGCCACCATCTGACTGAAGCGGCTTTAATCTCTCAGAAAATAAAGGCTCCTGTAAAAATGGTTTATACCAGGGAAGATGATATGACTGCAGGAGTTTATAGACCTACCTATTCGGCAACTTACAGGGCAGCTTTGGATGCGAACAACAATCTTCTTGGTCTTCATGTGAAGGCGGGAGGAATTCCTGAATCTCCCCTACATGCCAATAGGTTTCCTGCAGGAGCGATAGATAATTACCTGGCAGAAAGCTGGCAAATTGATTCCAATATTACCATTGGTGCTTTTAGGGCTCCTAGATCCAACTTTATCGCTGGTGCAGAACAAAGTTTCTTGGATGAGCTGGCGGAAGAAATGGGGAAAGACCCGATCGAATTCCGCTTGGAACTACTCAAAAGAGCTGAGACCAATCCTGTAGGCGAAAGGAATGACTACGACCCCAAGCGATATGCCGGAGTCTTGGAATTGGTACGCGAAAAGTCTAACTGGTCAAATGTGCCATCCGGTATCGCTAGAGGGGTATCTGCTTATTTCTGTCACAATTCCTATGTCGCAGAAGTAGTGGATATTAGTATTAAAAACAAACAGCCTGTAGTTGAAAGTGTATTTGCAGCAGTTGATTGCGGGATTGTAATAAACCCTGATGCAGCTGCCAATATGGGCGAAGGAGCCATAGTAGATGGAATAGGAAATGCCTTCTTTGGTGAAATGACATTTGAGGATGGTGTTCCTACAAAGAGTAATTTCGATAAATACCGTATGATACGGCATAACGAAGCTCCAAAGAAAATTGAAGTACATTTTGTGGAAAATAATGAGGCCCCCACAGGATTGGGAGAACCACTCTTCCCTCCTATCTTTGCGGCATTAGGTAACTCTCTTTACAAAGCAACTGGCAAGCGCTTGTATGAACAGCCTTTTCAACCACAAATATTACAGATTGAGAACCTGAATATGTAGCCTGATCCAAATTAGAAATGGGAGATGTCCCCGGATTAAGGAGCTTGTCTCCCATAACTTTAGACAAACAATTCCAAGTCTAATCTTTTGATTTATTTGGGAATTTATTCTATGGGCTGGTTTTGTTCTAATAACAATTGGTATATGACTATATCTATACACTATATTATAGAAATGATGAGCCTTTTTAAATTAATGTAACCTTGAACTCAAATACAAAAATTTATCTAGACTACAACTCTACCACTCCATGCGATGAAAAGGTGGTTGAGGCTATGCTTCCCTATTTTAGTGAGAAATTTGGGAATTCATCCAGCTCAACCCATTCTTTTGGATGGGATGCAGAAGAAGCCGTTGACATTGCCAGAGAACAAATAGCAGAACTGATCAATTCAAAAAGCAATCAACTCTATTTCACCTCAGGAGCAACGGAAGCCATCAACTTAGCCCTAATAGGCACCTGTGAAGCCTTAAAACCAAAGGGTAAACATATTATTTCCTGCACTACAGAGCACCAGGCTGTCCTAAGCACATTACAAGAACTTGAAAAAAGAGGCTTCAACATAACCTTATTGAAAGTGGATGGTAATGGAAATTTAGATTTAGATGCATTTCAAGAAGCCATCAGGCCAGAAACTATCTTGACTTGTATCATGTATGCAAATAATGAAACAGGTATTATTCACCCAATCCAAAAAATTGCGGAAATAGCCCATGCTAAAGGTGTTTTGGTCATGAGTGATATTACACAGGCTGTTGGGAAAATACCTTTAGATATAGAAGGTTCAGGGATAGATATTGCGACGTTTTCGGCCCATAAGATTTATGGGCCAAAAGGAATCGGGGCCCTGTATATCCGCAACAGAACTCTACTAAATATATCTCCTATCCATTTTGGAGGAGGCCAAGAAAGGGGATTAAGGCCTGGCACTTTGAATGTTCCTTCAATTGTAGGATTTGGTATGGCATGCCAACTATGTATTGAATCAATGTCACAGGAAAGTCAGCGTCTGAAGAAATTAAGGGATAAGATTGAACAGGAATTATTGACACTTGGTGATATAAAAATCAATTCATTCAACGAACATCGTTTACCCCATATGTCCAATATTACATTTAAAAATATCGAAGGAAATAAATTATTACGGCTAATGGGCAATTTGGCTATCTCACAAGGTTCTGCTTGCAGCTCTGGGACAATAGAACCTTCACACGTTTTGCTAAGCTATGGCCATTCCAAAGAAGCAGCACTATCCTCTATTAGAATATGCTTGGGAAGACAAACCACATCCCAAGAAGTTGAGATAGCAATAAAGACCATTAAATCTACCATCAAAAACTTAAGGAAGGTTTTGATATGAGAGAATTGGAACATATATATCTAGCATATGAAACAGCTAAATCCAATAAATTAAATTGTGTTCTTGCCACCGTGGTTCATGTAGAAGGCTCTTCCTATAGACGTGCCGGAGCAAGAATGTTAGTGGATGAGCTTGGACAAATGACAGGTGCCATCAGTGGAGGTTGCCTTGAGGGGGACGCCTTAAAAAAATCCCTTCATGCGCTCCATCAAAACCGCAATAAACTCATCACCTATGATACAAGTGATGAATCAGATGCCATAGTTGGAGCACAGTTAGGCTGTAACGGGATCATACAGATCCTATTTGAACCGATTGACTATAACAATCCGGAAAACCCTGTTGAACTCTTAAAAGAAGTACTGCAAAACAATAATAATTCGGTACTTGTATCCCTATTTAATCTCCAGAAAAACCAGGTACAGATAGGCACTTCCCTTTTATTTAATATTGGAGGAAAAACCTTAGGAGATGGCAGAAGTACTGAGTTTTTACAAAAGATAAAATCCGATGCAAAATTCGCCCATTCAGCCCATAAATCCTGCTTCAGAACATATCGGTCAAAGAAAGGAGAATTACAGGCTTTCTTCCAGTTTGTTCCACAACCCATCCATCTGGTAATCGTGGGTGCTGGCAATGATGCCCAGATTTTAGCATCTATGGCAGACTCCTTAGGATGGAATATTTCTGTAATTGATGGTCGCGCTACCCATGCAAATAAAGAAAGGTTTCTCGGTTCATGCCAGGTGGTTGTCACAGAGCCAGAAAAAGCATTGGAAGCATTGGATATCAATGATAACACGGTATTTGTCCTAATGACACATAACTACAAATACGACCTTGCCATCCTGGAATTATTGCTACTCAGGGAATCCCTGCTCTATATCGGTATCCTCGGCCCTAAAAAGAAATACAAGCGCATGCTTGAGGATATGGCCGAAAAGGGCATACACCCAAGTGCCGAACAAAAAAACAGGATTTATGCACCAATAGGGTTGGATCTTAATAGTGAAACACCGGCAGAAATAGCACTTTCAATCCTCTCTGAAATCCAAAAAGTCCTTTGTGATTCAAGTGCCGACCATTTGAGGGACAAATTAAACAGGATTCATGTAGATGAGCCCAGTGAATTTCAATTGGTACAATTAGAAAACCAGTAAATAAATGTAAAAACCATTAGAATTTCCAAGCTCGAATACTTATTAAAATATTCAATTATGGATATAACTATTAAATACTTTGGTGCTGTAGCAGAACAGGCCGGTACATCTACAGAATTCCTAACTCTCTCTCAAGCGGAGATTGAATTGGACGATTTCAAAGCCTTATGTTTTAAGAAATACAATATAACCAATATGGGCTCCGTCAAAACGGCTATCAATCGTGAACTAAAGGAAACTGGGTATATCAAAAGTGGGGATGAGGTGGCGTTTTTACCGCCATTTGCCGGTGGATAATGAAAACCCATAAGTTGACAGCGCTTAATTTTACATTGAAAACAAAGTTAATTTGAACCGCACAAATTGTTTGTTTTCTAAAAAACACCTTCAATGATTCAAAGGAACAATACATTAATAAAGCCGCAAATAAAGGACCGTTTTGGAAGACCACATACTTATCTGAGGATTTCCCTGACCGATAGGTGTAACCTCAGGTGTTTCTACTGCATGCCTGAAGACCGAATTCAGCTAACAGAAAAAGCCAATATCATGACCCTTGAGGAAATTATCATGATAGCCAAGGTTTATCACACATTGGGCGTTAATACTTTTCGACTAACAGGAGGTGAGCCTCTAGTCCGTAAAAACCTAGATTATCTAATCCGTGAACTCGCAAGTCTCGGCGTGACCCTCAAACTGACAACCAATGGTATACTCTTGGATAAATACCTTGAACTATTTAAAGAGGTGGGGTTAAAACACATCAATATCAGTCTGGATACACTGGATCAAGCAAAGGCACTGTTTATTACCAAGCGTGATTATTACCACAGAATCATGTCAAACATACAGTCAGCAGTTGATCATGGACTAAGGGTAAAATTAAATGTGGTACTCATAAAAGGAGTAAATGATCAAGAGATCAATGATTTTATTGAATTGACTAAAAGCAATCCAATAACGGTTAAGTTTATAGAATTTATGCCCTTCAAAGGGAATAAATGGGATTGGAGTAAGGGAATTGGCCAACAAGAAATCTTGGAAACCATTAATCAAAAATTCAAAGGTATTGAAGCTATTGATAATCCAAAACACAGCACTTCCGTCAATTTTAGAATAAAAGATCACCTAGGGACTTTTGGTATTGTAAGCACAATTACCAACCCATTTTGTTCAGAGTGCAATAGAATCCGACTTACTGCTGATGGAAAAATGAAAAATTGCCTTTTCGCCAATTCAGAAACAGACCTGTTAGGCCCATTACGTGAAAACAAAAATATCAGGGATTTAATCCTTGAAAGCATCAAGACAAAGAAATTCTCACGTGACGGTATGGATGAAGAAATGGAATCTGCCATATATGAAAATAACCGATCGATGATTTCAATCGGTGGTTGAGGGTTTCAAGTTAGATTAGGGCTTATTCTAGTCAAGCTTTTCCATAAATAAGTAAGGACAATAAACCAGAAAGTTTTAACCCAAAACTGGATTGTTTTTAGTATTCTCTTCGAAATAACTCATTCGAATCAAAAGGGCATTTGACCACATTTTTCATTAAGTAATCCATGAATAAAAAAAGCTACAGAAGAAAATCTCCAGTAGCTTCTTAACTACCTAATTTAAATATATAACACTTATAAGTGTTGAGGGGTAGGACGAAACAATAAATCATTGATATCTACATCTTCCGGCTGACAGATGGTAATAGCTACCACTGTGGAAGAGGAATCAGCAGTAATCTTTCCAAATCCGCTACTGGCTCCGGTAGTTACGACAAATTTACATTATATATTTTCCATTTTAAAATACTTTGTATTTATTATCAATTCAGTAAATAGAAAAACAAAAAAGTCGTTTCAACATCCTATTTCAAAGAGGCATTATATTCCCTATCAGAGACTTGGTCCAGCCATTCCGTGGGGCCGCTTCTCCTGCTGGTAATGGCTACTTGGATGAATTGGCTTTCGGCACTTGCACCATGCCAGTGGGGAGTATTTGCTGGACATTTTACAGTCTCCCCTTTCCTTAAGATTCGTTTTGGGCTTCCTTTTTCTTGATAATAACCTTCTCCATCTATCGCCAAAATGATCTGACCATTGGGATGTGAGTGCCAATTGGTCCTTGCTCCGGGTTCAAAGGTGACACTTCCAACTGAATTTTGGTTTATACTATCAGCATCGACCAACATTTCCAGATAGGCTGTTCCTGTGAAATTGCTATTTTTTATTTTCTGCCCTTTGGGGAAAACCAAAGACTGCTGGATTTCAGAGATAGTGGAGTCTTCATTTTTGCAGGCTAATATTGACATTATCATCAAAAAAAGAATTGCTCTAAATTTTAAATTCATCTTTTCGGATTTTACAGGTTATTGGTATAAAATTCCCCCAACTTATCAATAGCTTGATTCACATATTCCGGTTTCCAGTAGGTTTGGATATGGGTTGCACCGTCTATGAGAAACAACTCCTTCGCCTTGGCATTGATCGCCTTTTCGTAAGCTTTATCGGTCATATAATAAGTATCGGCTTTGCTTCCTGCGATCATCAGTAAAGGTTGATCCAAAAGTTCGATTTCATCGGTGGCATCCCAAGTCATCAGGTCCAAGAGACTGCTCATGGTATAGCCTCCCCCCGAATTTGGGTGTGCATGTGTTTTATTGTAATAGATATAGCCTTCCCTGTACAGGTCAAAAGGAAGTGAAGCTATTTGCTCCTTGGTCAAAGATGGTGTACCGCCACCCACATACAAAACCTCTCCTCCATTAGCTTCTTGTGCCCTTGCCTTTGAGGCTTGGTCCAATCGTTCCTGGATAGTGGCTGTTTGTGATTTTAAAAACCCATTTCGCCTGACTTCACCTGAATTGAACATACTCAATGTGGCAATGGCCTCAAAACGCTTGTCGGATTGGGCTGCTTTCAACGAATAACCACCACCGCCACAAATGCCTAACAACCCTATCTTGGCAGTATCAACTCCTTCAAATTGTGAAATAAAATCTGCCATACCGTGAATATCATCCACACGATTTTGAGGTATATCAACGTTTCTTGGTGTTCCGCCACTTGCTCCTTGGTAGGCGGCATCTGCTGCAATTGTTATATAGCCCAGTTCTGCCAAACGTTGTGCGTACAATCCCGCCACTTGTTCTTTCACACCACCATTTGGGTGGGCTATAATTATAGCTGGATACTTTTTATTGACGTCAAAACCTGCTGGTGTATAAACATTGGCGGAAATATCAATACCGTTTAATTTGTAGGTGACCGAATGTATATTTACCATGCCTTTTTCATTTTTAGTAATTGCATTGGCATAAACCAAGGTGAATGGATTTCCATTTTGTACTTGGGCAATTCCTTGGGCTTTTAAATTAAATGTAGCCATTAATGCTATTATCAATATAACTGAATACTTCATTTTGAGACTTCTTATTTTTTTAATTGTTCTGCTACGGCATCGTAATATTCCTGGGTAACCACTTCTGTCCAGGTAGTTGGATTTTCACCTCCGTATAATGCCAAATAGGTTACATCACTCTCCTTGGTAGAAGAATGCCAATGTTCGACGTCTTTTGCACATTTTATCACATCGCCGGCTTTGAGGATTACGGGATCCTTTCCTCTTTCCTGATAATAGCCTTCACCTTCCACGTAGATCAATACCTGTGCTGAGGAATGCTTATGCCAGTCAAGCGTGGAGTTTGCCTTAAACGTTGCTTTGGTGATGCTATAGCCCAATTCACTATCGCCTGTCAACAGCCCATTTAGCCAAGCTTCTCCGATGTAATGGGTGTTAGGCGCTTTAAAGCCTTCGTTCAGGTATGAGGAAACTTCGTAGCCCCCTTGTTGGGCAAAAACACTCACGGGAACGATGAACAATAATGTAATGAGTAAGTTTTTCATATTTTTCAGCTTTTAGTTAAGTCCTTTATCATTAAGCCACCCATTCATTAGGTTGGCAATTTCTGCATTGTTGAGATCTGACATTGGGAAATGGGTATTCCCTTCGATTCCAATTTTCGGTAAGTGTACCACTTTGGCGTCACCCCCATATTTGTTGATAGCTTTCACAAACAATTTTGCCATTGCCAAACGAGGACGCCAATTATCCGTACCATAAAAGCTTTCCTGCGTTTCAGGGATAAAATCACCATAATAAATGATGATCGGAATTTTGGTCAGTTTCAGAAAATCCAGTTTGGAAACTGGCACTGCCTCCAATGTTCCTGCCGAACTCTCCATTGGGTCGGGCACTTCGCCTTCGGGAAAAACAAAGCCACTTCCAGGTTCATAAGAAACAATGGCCTTGATATTACTGTTTTTAATGGCGGTGGCCCAACCTTGCCCCCCACTATGGGAATGGGTTATTAGGATACCATCACCGATTTTGTCAAACAGGGCTGATACTGCGTTTGTATTTACTTCAAAATCTATAGCCCCCAGATCCGGACTGATTTGTCTGTAAAATTGATTGAGCGTTTCCGGACTTTTATCAAATTGTACATTGGGCATAAATTCATCCCCTTTGGCAATCCTGAACATTCCCAACCAATACTGTTCATTGGGTGTTGCGGGAATGGAGGATTCTTCTGGCCCTCTTCCGCCTTGCCCCCTACGTGGTTGGTCGATTAGATATACAGAGAAGCCCTTTCTTAGAAAAATTGTCTGAAAACCTTCACGGCCATCGGCCGTTGTCTGCCAGGTTCTTGCTGTTTGGCCGAACCCATGCCAAAATACCAAAGGCAATTTCTTGGCATTGCTCGGTATCTGATACTGCACTGTCGCATGGTCGACATGCAGTGTTTGACCTTCTTTTTGTGGATTGTTTGGGTTATACTCTCCCTCGGCTTTGATGATTACTCCACCGACTGCAAATACACCTTGTTCCTGTAGGCTTATTGGTTTTCTTCCTTCAGTTTGTGCCAATATGCTGCTTATAGATATAAGTGCTAGCAGCGTCAAAATAATCCGTTTCATTTAACTGATTTTTAAATTGTTATTACAAATTTCAGAAAAAAAACAAAGAGTATATGTAGATGAATTACTGAGGTACTTACCAATATTACAGGGATGTTCTATTTTACCCTTTTTTAGGGTAGTTCTGAAATTATTATTTTAGCAGATTTCATTTTCTTTTCGTCTAAATAAAGCCTTAGACTCTCAACTAAAAGATCTAACTGACCTTTGGTAAACCCTTGGTTCAAGCATATTCCCAAATGCCCTCTCAGCATGGGTTCTACATCGCCCATGGCCATCAAAGCCGATATGGTGGTCAATTCTCTTTGCTGATAGGTCAGCACATCCCGCTCAAAAATATCCGCAAAGAGATGCTCCTTTAGGAACCTATCAATTTCGGGGGAAAACTGTTGGTAAGCAGCTTTGGTCTCAGGTAAAGGGCTTTTGATGAGCTCCTCCAATACTTTTTTGCCTCTGTCGTATTTGGGCAGTGTGTCATCAATTGGAGAAGCTTCCTTTCCCCAATTATCGTTGATTCCGTCAGCTTCTCGTTCTTCTAAAACCGAAAGAAATGTTTGCAGTCCCATGATGCTTTTAGGAAACCCCACATAAGCGTACAGGTGCACCAATTGCTCCTTTATTTGGTTCACCGTCAATCCATTGTCAAGACCTTTCGATAATTCAGGTTTCAGCCCTTCCCAATCGCTTATTGCCGTAAGGGCCGCTATTGAGGCCATGCTTTTCTGTTCCTTATCGAGTTGCTGTGCTTGAGAGCGGTAACAAACATTGAATAGCAATAGCACAGCTATTATCTTAAACATTCTCATCTGTCTATCATTTTTTGGGCTGCAGCGGAATACCTTTCGCCCACAAGTTGGATATTTTTTAAAGCAGTGGATACCTGGAATAAATCATCATCGGACAGGTTGATTTTTGTACTGCCCACATTTTCTGTCAGACGATGTTGCTTGGTAGTTCCAGGAATTGGGAGAATGAACGGTTTTTGGGCCAATAACCATCCCAAGGCAATTTGGCCGGGAGTGGCCTGCTTTTGTACCGCTATTTTCTTGACCAAATCTACCAATGCCTGGTTTGCCTTTCGGTTTTCCTTTGAAAAGCGAGGTACCGTATTCCTGAAATCATTGGGATCGAATTGGGTGCTTTCTGAAATAGCACCCGTCAAAAAACCTTTGCCCAGAGGGCTGAATGGAACAAAACCTATCCCAAATTCTTCCAATAAGGGAATAATCTCCTTTTCCGGCTCCCTATAAAAGAGCGAATATTCACTTTGCAATGCTGCAAGCGGCTGAATGGCATGCGCTTTCCGGATGGTAGTTGCACCTGCTTCAGACAAGCCCCAGTGTCCTATTTTCCCTTCCTTAATTAGATCACTCATGGTACCCGCCACATCCTCCATTGGAACGGATGGATCCACTCTATGCTGGTAAAAAAGATCTATATGATCTGTGTTCAATCGTCTTAGGGATGATTCGGCGACTTCCCTTATCCTCTTGGGACTGCTATCAAGGCCTTTTTTGGAATCACCGTCCTTAAAGCCAAATTTGGTAGCAATCACTACTTCCTTTCGGAAAGGGGCAATCGCCTCTCCCACCAACTCCTCGTTAGTAAATGGGCCATAGCATTCCGCAGTATCAAAAAAGGTTATGCCCTGCTCAAACGCAGAACGAATCAGTTTGATCGCTGCGTTCTTTTCTGTGGGAGGCCCATAGCCAAAACTCAGGCCCATGCAGCCCAGTCCAAGCGCGGAAACTTTCAATCCCTGATTTCCCAATGTCCTTTTTTCCATGGTTCCTAATATTTTATATATCCAATTTTGTTTCACTCAGCCATTTGACCATTTCTGGGTTTCTATGGTCAAAAAACAAGGTAGATCCTGTATCCAAGGCTGCTATGGAATGCATGTCTTCTTTTGAAATTTCGAAATCGAAAATCCTAAAATTCTCCTCTATCCTTTCCTTATGGACCGATTTTGGAATGGCAATTACATTTCTTTGGATCAGCCAGCGCAGAATCACCTGGGCTATGGATTTGTTGTATTTCCTTCCTATTTCGGACAACACTTCATTTTGGAAGATACCGTTCTTCCCTTCGGCAAATGGGCCCCAAGACTGCATCTGTACATTGTGATCGATCAGAAAATCATGGCTTTCCTGCTGTTGATGAAAAGGGTGTGTTTCGATCTGGTTAATGGCCGGGGCAAACCCACTGTTTATGGTAAGGTCCACAACCCTGTCAGGTTGAAAATTTGCCACTCCTATGGCCTTGATCTTCCCTGCCTGATATAGTTCCTGCATGGCCTTCCAGGAGCCAAAGACGTCCCCATAGGGTTGGTGGATAAGGTAAAGGTCGAGGTAATCGAGCTGTAACCTTTCAAGTGTCCTTCTAAAGGCAGCTTTAGTGCTTTCGTAGCCCATATCCTGCACCCAAAGTTTTGAGGTAATAAACAGTTCCTTTCTGGCTACCCCACTCTTTATTATCGCATTTCCCACCGCCGCTTCGTTCATATATGCAGATGCAGTGTCTATGAGGCGGTAACCTATATTTATGGCATCCATTACTGCCCGTTCACATTCCTTTAAATCAGGTATCTGAAAAACCCCAAATCCCAAGAGGGGCATTTCCAATCCATTGTTCAATTTGATCTTTTTCATAGTTTCCGTGTTATTTTATTTACAAAGGTCCCTGTTTTTTATTCTATTGGGCTTATGCAGGTTACAGGTTTACATACCATTTTCACTGATTCCGATCCAGTAGCACTGAAAGTCCTTCTGACTGCTTTCCTTTTGACTCTCCGTGCTCTTTTTTTCTAAAAGCCTGTATTCTAAGGTAAGTCAAAGAACGCCACAACCATTCCAATGGGCCGTACAAAAAATGCCTGAGCCAATACCTGCTGAGCAGAATTTGCACAGTGTAAATCAAGATCCCCACCAAAAACAATTTGGTCGGGTTTGCCCCACCGAAGAACGGCCCAAATGCCCACATAGAAAAAAGAAAGCACCCTACCGAGCCCTGCATCAGGTAATTGGTAAGCCCCATACGGCCGTAAGGGGACAGGATTTTCAACACACTCCCTCCCACTGTAGTTTGATAAAGGACAATAAAGGCCATCATCAACGCCCCGGAGAAAAATACCAATTCAATATCCTCCAAAGCCTTGACGGCCAAAATCCTGGCAGAAACGACATTTCCTGCAGGATTGAACAGCATACGCGTCTCCACTGAAGGGAACATGCTCTGGACGAGCAAGGTCAGGAGCAAACCCAACAAAAAGCCAAAAAACAACAGAAGGTTACGCCTTTTGTGGACCTGCAAAGATTCAAAGAACCGGAGACGGCCTACTACCAGTCCCATTAGAAAAAGTGCCAAGGTAACATATCCCCTCCCCACCATACCAAACTGGTAATTGAGTTTTCCCATATATCGCTGGTTATAATTATGCTTGGCAGTATTGAAGAATGAAGGATTGACTATATGTTCAGGGGTCCCTTCAGCAACCTCTTGGCTACTCCTATCCACCTGTTCTACAGGAGGATTACCTAATGCATGGTTGTTTATTGTGGCTTGAATGGTTCTAGGGACACCAACCAGTAGTAGACCGGAAAGTAACAACAGCACCCAGTTTTTGGTCTTGTAAAGCGGAATCATTATCAGCCCAAAGACGGCATAGACGGAGATGATTTCGAGGGGATAAAAGGAATGGGCCAATACACCCATAACAAACAAAATGACCATCCTCCATGCAAAGCGCCCTCTAAAATCCACTCCTTTTCGACTCGCACTGTCCATTTGTATAAAGAAACTAAGCCCAAACAAGAATGCGAAAATATTGATAAACCTTCCCATAATTATATGTTGCCCGATCCAATGGACCGTTTCGTCCAAAGGCGGGAACCAAGGGAAGGCCTGCTCACCTGCTCTGGAATAAATCCCAAAATGCTGGAGCATGTGGATTAGAACCACACCCAATAAGGCGAAGCCTCTTAGAGCGTCCAATACGTTGATACGTTTGAGGGGTTTTGATAATGTTTTTGCAGCTTCCATATAGTAAACTTCTTGATTTTAGAGAGGAGAAATTTTCCCATTTAACATTTGTGTTTACAAACATCCCTCTTTTATTCCGTCAAGGGCTTATACAGATTACGGGGACTCCTACCAGTTTTACTGATTTTGATCCTGGTCACTCCACCAACTGGATATAAATCCGTAATATTGAAGCATATAAACCAAGAACGGTCATGGAAAAACTAAGAAGATTTGAAACGGTCAATGACTATAATGTTTTCAACAACAATGAAACCCTTCACCCGTTGGTGAGCATTGTGGATTTGTCAAAAGCAGACCAAAGAAGGGCATCCAACATGTACTTTGGATTCTATACGATATTCCTAAAAGAAGTGAAGTGTGGAAATCTGCGATACGGCCGTCATACCTATGATTATCAAGAAGGGACACTGGTATTTATAGCCCCCGGCCAAGTGGTGAGCGTGGACAATACCGGTGAGCTATACCAACCCCAGGGGAAGGCCCTTATTTTCCATCCCGACCTGATTTTGGGATCTTCCTTGGCCGGCCACATGGACAACTACACGTTCTTCGGTTACCAATCCAATGAAGCCCTCCATTTATCCCAGCGTGAAAGGAATTTGATCTTGGAGTGTTTTTCCAAAATCTCTTACGAGCTGGAGCAGTCCATCGACCATCACAGTAAAAAGTTGATTATTTCAAATATTGAGTTGCTTCTAAATTACTCCGTGCGTTTTTATGACCGCCAGTTTATCACGCGGGAAAATGTCCATCAAGGAACACTGGAAAAATTCGAATCGCTTTTAAATGGCTACTTCAAATCTGATAAGCCTGAAAAATTAGGACTACCTACCGTTACCTATTGTGCAGATGAACTCAACCTATCTTCCAATTATTTTGGAGATTTGATTAAAAAACAAACAGGAAAAAGTGCACAGGAATACATACAGTCCAAATTAATTGCCATAGCTAAAGAAAGAATATTTGATATTGATAAGGGAATCAGTCAGGTGGCCTATGAATTGGGGTTCAAATATCCACAGCATTTCACCAGGCTTTTCAAAAAAGCTGTAGGACAAACTCCAAATGAGTATAGAAACAACCGATTAAATTAAGCAGAAAATATTTTTTCAAGTTAGCCTGAACTAGTCACTGCCATAGTTTATATTACTTCTGTTATTTCTTCTCTTACATATAATTGGGAGACTGTAATCTATCATTTCCATTTCTTCCAAAAAAGAGTTCGATCCGCGTACCGCCAGCTCCACCCAATGAGAGTTAGACGATTTTTTCGTTTTTCTCTCATTTTTTTTAACGCTTAAATCACTGTTTATCTGGTAGATACAACCAACTAAAGCGTTAATTCTTCCGGTTCGATAACCTGTTTTTGAAAAACACAGTTTTTCGGGGAATATCGAACCAATTAACTCTCTCTTTGTCTCGATATCTCCGTTTTCATACAGCAAATCTAGCCTGGAGAGCCTTTCCAGAGCCCTATCAACATATTTGGAATGGTTCGATACTCTCTCTGGCTTGGTCGCAGCCAATTGGTTCTCAAGCCGTGTTATTTCTTGATTACATTCTGATTTTATATCCCTATAATCATCTGCCTCAAGGTCTCCGGCCACAAATAAATCCCTGCTTCTTTTTAATTTTTCATGAAGACTTTCCAAAGAAGCTGCTACTTTTTTATGCTCCTCTCCCTCGTCCTTAAAATGGTATTTGAAGAATTCATGGAGTATTACTCCAAATATTTCAACTTTATCCTTCTTCAGGGTAAACCTTTTCATTTCACTGACCATTAGGTCATTGAATAATGAAGCCTTTTCCCTAAAACCGCACTTTGATAGACAATGGTAATAATAATAGCGTCTTGATCTACCTGTAGAGCCACTTCCAGTTAAAACCTTACCACATTTGGGACATATCAGGAATCCCCTTAATGGAAGCCTATCATCTGACGCTACTTTTGGCAAATACTCATCTCTTCCTATGTCCTGCAGAATATTCTGTACCCTATAAAATTCCCCTTCTGTAATCAAAGGCTCATGTTGGCCATTCACAAACTGGTCCTCTTCATCTTTAAATGCAGGCACGTAAATTTTTCCACAATACAATGGGTTTCGCACCATCCGATGGAAATGGGAACGGCTGATTTTAAGTCCTTTCTTTTTGACCATTTCCCAAATATTTTCCGTTGGGTACCTTTTTTTAAGAATTGTAGAAAAAACCCACTTAACGATAGAGGCTTCCGGTTCCTTTGGAGCAATAAACTTTTTTGATCCCTCCATTCGGTTTATATATCCAAAAGGTGCTTTCCTTAAATAACGCCCCTCCTTTAGGGCTCTTCTCATGCCGTGAAAAATATTCAGTGCCCTTCGATCATTTTCCACCTCAGGTGCTGCCAAATAGATCGCCAGCATCATTTTATTTTCAGGAATATTCAAGTCAAGTGGCTGTTCGTTAGCCTGTGGCTCTATATCTAAGTTTCGAAGGGTATTTATCATCTGGTAGGCATCACCCGCATTTCTGCTAAATCGGTCCCATTTTGTAAAAAGTATTTTGTCCACACCTCTTCCACGACTTTTCTTTAAGTACGTAAGAAGTTCTTTCCAACGGGGCCTGTTAAACGTTTTTGCAGAGTGATCTTCAAAAACCACCTTTCGAACCATAATATTATGATGATCACAATATCTTTTGAGGACTTCCTCTTGATTTCGTTGGGAATATCCTTTATCTGCCTGCTCATCGGTACTTACCCTTATATATAAGTCAGCTACACTCATTTTCTTTAACAATTTGATCCACAGCTAATTTAGCCAAAAAGCACATTACCTCCAGAATACCGCTGGATTCTTCCAATGATATTTCTTCTCCATGACTTTTAAATATCTCCCTAATCTTTTCAGGTGTGAGTCCACATTTTTTCGGACTGAATTTATCCAAATCAATCATTAAGATAAGTTCACCAATGAATTGGATTAATATTCACACCGAATTCAGAAGGTGGAATTATATAGTTTTAATAGAAAAACTTCCAGAATTAATAATTTCCCAATATTGGTTCCTTGCTTCTTTCTTCAAAAGAAAGAAGTCCGGGGGTATCGGACTTACCGGAAGCACTAGTTTTCTTCTTTCAATTGTTTAAGTTTCCGGAGCATATCTTTCCAGTAGGCCTGCCTGCCTTTTAGAAAGGCGCTTGCCTTTTCTGATATTTTATATTGGCTGAACATTTCAGCCTGTTTTATGGCTGCTTCCAGATCGGTTATTTCGATGGACTTTCCGTCCTTATCTATAATTTTCATCACTGCTTAAAGTTAAAGTTGTCAAAATGATATAATGGGGCAGGCTTCCACCCCTGCCCCATTCTTGAGTTACTTATGGACCAATATTTTTGCTCCCCTGTCCACAAAATCCGCGCATAGGTCAAAGGCTTTTTGTCCTTTCAATTGGGCAGTCCCACCCAGCAATATAGATCTGGTCTTGTCCTGCTCGGATTTAAATCGCCTAACATTCTGAAAGTATCCCGTCACGGCATTATACGTCCCAAACACCGTTCCTTCAGTGGACGGTAACAGTTGGGCGTCCCCCATCATGGCATAGGCAAACGCCTCTTCACATTGGTTTTTAAAAGCTGTGGATACCTTGTCATATTCTCCCCTGTAGAGGTTGTCCAGGGTATCCCTATTGGGTGCCAGCGCCAGCTCTATCAATCTTTTGACTTCCTTATCCTTGATTTTCACCTTTGCCCACCTGTTGAATACCGTTTCCAGGTTTGCCCCTGTTTCCGTTACCAGGCCCATCAAGCGGTGGGCCAGTTGCAGCCTTTCTTTGGCCCCTGATGTATGGCGGATCCTCACCACATTTGTTTTCCGTTGAAATGCGGCATTCAGGGTATTCTGACAAACTACCCTGATAGGGGTAAATGCGGCCATAATACTTCCTGTCCCATCGTGCGAGGTTGTCAGGAACAGGTATTGCTCGATCAGATCCTCCTTTCCTACCAAAATCCCATCAGGCAATTTGGCCGTGATAAACACCCTTTCCCCCTCCCCCAATGCTCCGGCCGTTTCATACTTCACCCCTTTCCCTTCTTTGATGATGGCATCAAAGAAAGAAAAGGCATCCCGGTTCTGTACGATACCGTAATCCTTCCCTACTACCCCAAATACCTTTTGGGTGTCGGTCCTCATGGTGGCAAACTGATCGGGTACCGGGATTTCTGTACTGGAATTATCAGGCCCGTTTTCACCATCACCAATCCCTTCCCGTTTGGTAAATAATGGTGCTTTGACCACCTCATAATCCAATCCTGCAAATTGAATGGCCTCCTTACTGGTAGGGTAATTTTCCACCACTTTCCCCAACTTATGCCATGCCGGCTGTTTGACACTAAAAAAGCTGTGCTTTCCTGTTCTCTCGTTATAATGGATATTGTGTCCCATGATCTTGATGATTTAAAGGGTTGTACATTTATTTTGCTTCCCTTTTGCCGATCCTCTAAAAGCCTGTGGAAAAAACATTTTTTTAAAAGAAAAAACGGCAAAAAAGAAAGCTCCACAAAAGGGGCGGCCCTCAGGCAAAAAGGAAACGGAATAAAGGAAAGGCAGCGGGGAGGCGGTGTTTATGCCGTCCCTTTTTGCCCGCACGTTACGGACTCAAGCCAAGGCCGCCCCTACCTTAGCTTCCCTTTTCTGCCGTTCTTTCAAAAAATTAAAGGTATTGTCCTTCCCTTCAACAGGTACAATGAATTAATATCAGGAAGACAATCCTACCCATTCCATAATCAAAAAAACGGACTGAATTTCCGGCTTGAAGCAGATATGAAATTATCCTTTCCAGCCCTGTGGAAAGGGTTAATGGAATGGAAGCTAAAATGGGATTTTTGTCCAAGACGGTTAGCAAGGCAGCTCTTTCCCTGAAATGAAGTTTACGTAGTAAAAGGGAATGGGCTAGCCTGTAATTGTAGCGGGTTTATGTTATGTAAAACACATGCTTAAAAGTGTTACTTTCACCAATGATTTGATTACTGCTTTCCAATATTTTAATTTGTAATTCATTTATTTACCTTTTATGAAAAGAATAAGGATTCACTTTATAAGCAGCATAGAAAATGGTCCCCTTAAAAGAAAATAGAGCGAATTGGGGGCATTAATGATAATGGGGAAAAGTGGAGCATCTCAGTTGAAGAAGCCTTAAAAGGATTAAATGCCGGGCTTTGGGAATTTTATGTTTACCATGGAAACAGGGAGGTATCCATAACTTCCCAAACTTTTGAACAAATCCTATCTGTTGAGGATGGACGCAATAACATGGTTTTTTTTGAGGAACTGATTGTGGACAGTACTCATCTATACTGATGAGACACCAATTAAACCGACACATTAATGTAAAATAAAATTAACATTTATTATTGTATTTGTAAATTATAATTTACATTATGTCAAAATCTAATATCATATTGCTTCCCAAAAACAAGAAACTTTTAGCGGTTTTGGGTGAAAACATCAAGTTGGCCCGTTTACGCAGAAAGCTTACCATGCAACAGGTTTCTGAACGTGCGGGGATATCCCGCCCAACGCTATCTTCTCTTGAAAGTGGAAATCCAACAGTTTCCTTAGGAATTGTACTTCAGGTGTTATTGGTTTTGGGTCTGGAAAAGGATCTACTTTCCATCGCCAATGATGATCTACTTGGAAGAAAAATACAGGATGCAGACCTTACCTTAAAACAACGGGGCCCAAAAACTGGCGAATGACAATGGTATCCAGCAGAAAAGAAATTTTAGTATATGCCCATTGGGAAGGGATAGCTTCCCCACTACTAATGGGAACCTTGTATGCTAGTCCAACAAGGGGCAAGGAAATATTTTCCTTCCACTATCATAAAGACTGGTTAAGGTCAGACTATGCACAGGTCATAGATCCCGATTTACATTTGTTTGAGGGGCCTCAATACCTTAACGATGATATGCCTAATTTCGGAATATTTCTGGATTCCTCTCCTGACCGCTGGGGCCGTGTCCTGATGATGCGAAAAGAAGCTGCCAAAGCACGCCAAGAAGGACGAAAAACCAAGCCATTAATGGAATCAGATTACCTTTTGGGAGTATATGATGGCAACCGAATGGGTGGTTTAGGTTTTAAGAATCCTCACGGGGGGGGGGCATTTTTAGATGACAATAAAGAAATGGCTGCCCCTCCGTTCGCCTCCCTTAGGGATTTGGAATTTGCAAGTCTTCAATTGGAAAAAGAAGACGCCCCTGATCACCCTGAATACCTCAAATGGCTAAATATGTTAATGGCCCCTGGATCCTCATTGGGAGGTGCAAGGCCTAAGGCAAATGTACAGGACAATGACGGAAGTTTATGGATTGCCAAATTTCCAAGCCAAAACGATGGTCACGATATCGGCGCATGGGAAATGCTCACTTACCAACTTGCTGTTCGCTCAGGTATCGACATGGCCCCGTCCAACATTCAAAAATTCTCCCACCATCAACACACGTTTTTCACCAAACGATTTGACCGTAAAGAAGATGGTACCCGTATCCACTTTGCCTCTGCCATGACTCTTTTAGGTTATACGGATGGAATTGATTACCATGACGGTGTAAGCTATTTGGAGCTAGTGGAATTCCTAATGCAAAGCGGTGCTGATGTTCAGAGGGATTTAAAAAGGTTATGGAAGAGGATTGTTTTCAATATTTGTGTATCCAATACAGACGACCATCTGCGGAATCATGGTTTTATCTTAAGCCGTTCAGGATGGTTGCTATCCCCTGCATACGATGTCAACCCCATTCCAAACGGTACGGGGCTCAAACTGAATATCTCAGAAAACGAAAATGCCCTGGATCTGGATCTAGCAATGGAAGTAGCCCCGTATTTTAGAATACCTGATAAAGAGGCAAAAAATATAATTGACTATATTAAGGTTCAGGTAATTGACTGGAGAAACATGGCGAAAAAGTTAGGTGTTTCCAGATCTGAAATTGAATTAATGGAGAGTGCCTTTATCCTCTAATTAAGAGCTCTAAGGTTCAGGTCATAATACTCATCCTTGCTTATCTTTTTCATGATGCAAGATTACAGCCCAAACAGTTATCAGAAAATATGGGGTTTATCGGACGGATACCATTATTGTACATAGTATTTATTTTTTCCATTCCTGTAATCTGTCGAGATACAAATATGACTCAACAAATTTTCGGTGTTCTTTACTTGATAATTTTTCTAATAATTCTAATGAAGAAATATATGAAGCCAAGTTTCCATTAGACGATAAAAATTTTCCATCTTCCATATAACTTACATTTCCGTCATCTTGAACTTTTAGATTGGGATAATTTTTTTGTAAGTCTTCTCCGCCACCAATCCAAGTCACAATTTTCTTTCCGTCAGCAATTCCTGACTCTCCAATCAAAGTTGCTCCTGCACAATTACTTACCGTATATTCTGTGTTGTTATTTTGAGCCTTAATAAAATCAACCAAGTTTTGATTTTTAACCTGTAAAGACATATCATAAGCACTTGGAACTATCAAAACATCTAATTTCGGTGAATTTTCTAAAATGTAATCTGGAAACATTTTTAATCCTTCTTCACTTACAATGAAATCGTAAGTTTCGGCAATTGTAATTACGTTAAAAAGTTGTTTTCCATCTTCTGTTAGTTTTGTAAAAACATCCATTGGAGCAGTCAATTCTGTAGTTAGTACATTATCATACATTAATAGTCCAATGGTCGGTAAATCTGGATTTAACTGCTTTAATTTTTCGGATAATTCTTGCTGCTGTTTTTCCGTTAAAAGAATAAGTCCATTTTCCTTATTTCTTTCAAGGACTCTTGGACTACAACTTGCTAAAGGGTCAGAATTTGTTTCCGTTTTATTTTCTACAATTGTTTCTGTTTTGTCATTTGTCGCATTGCCCGAATTTTTGGAGTTACAGCTAAATAACAGTGCTGTAAAAATTAATGTTGCTGGAATTATATTTTTCATTTTGTCTTGTTTTTTATATGTCACGTCCTAAAATACGGCTACGGATTTAAGGCTTAATTGAGGTTAAAGTTATACACCATATCTGGTGTACTAAAGTTTAAAGATAAGTGCATTCGTTTATGGTTATAAATTTTGATTGCATTTTTCACGGCTCGTTTAGCGTGCTCAAGGTTTGTGAAGCATTCGTCAAGGTAAAATTCACTTTTTAAAATACCATTAACCCTTTCAGCGACAGCATTTTCATAACAGTGGTTTTCTTCGGTCATGCTGATGAGCATGTTTCTTTTCTTAAGCTCTTTTACATACTGATTGCTGCAGTATTGAATACCTCTGTCGGAGTGATGAATGGTTCCATCCTTAAGCCGGGACTGCCTCTGGGCCTTTTGGAGAGCCCTGAGGCATCCCTTAAGTTCAAGTGAATCACTGATGTCGTAACCCACTATTTTACGAGAATACAAGTCGGTAATTAAAGCCAGATAACAAAAGCCCTTGACCATTCTGATATAGGTAATATCGGAGACCCAGACCTGATTGGGACGGACAATATCCAGATCTTTAATCAGGTTATTGTATTTGTAAAACCGGTGAAAAGAATCCGTGGTTTTATGATTGGTTTTTTTACGCCTTATGAGCATATTTTCATCACGAAGGATGTTGAACAATGCATCGCGCCCAAGCTTGATTCCTTTGTATTCCAAAGGGAATTTTAGAGCCTTGATCAGCTTTCTGGTACCTACCCTTGGTTGCACGGATCGTTCGTGTTTTACCAAGTCTAAAATCATTTGATGCTCCTGCTGTTTCTTATCGAATCACTTAAGATGTTTGTAGTAAGCATCACGGTGTACACCAAATAGCTCACAGGTAGCTTTTGTAGATGCCAGCCCTGAGTCTTTGCTGTGTTGTATTGCTTTCATCAGTGCTTTATGTTTAGATTTTTTTTTAACTCCTCTACGTTTTTGTAGCCCAGGTTTTCAGCGGCCACTTCCAGGTAAGAGTCACTTACAAGCTTCTCCATATCCTTACGAATAAGTAGTTCTTTGAGTTGCTCAATTTCCTTTTTTAAGGCTCTGAGCCGGCTTACTTCATCTTGATTTTCCACAAGTATTCGGGTATTCATTAAGTCTTTACGGTCATACTTTCTAATCCATTCATTGATGGTTGAAGAGTTGATACCATAAAGTTTTGCAAGTTGTGCTTTGGAACAATGTCCCTGGCTAAGTTCGTTTAAAACTTTGAGTTTGAAACTCTCGCTGTACCGTCTTACGGTCTTGTCATTTTTATACATATCTACATGTTTAAGTGTAGACATATTTCAGGACGGGTCAATACTACCGCCAACGGTGAAGTATAAGCGTAGTGCGGGATTAGTAGCACTTCCAGTTTAATCCTATGTTTGTTAATATTCAATTCGTTTAAATTTATCACTTGCGACCACATTACGCTTTTACAATGTTGGCATCTGGCTTTTTCTACTATGTTTCTTTCCATTTGCCTTTTTCCTTGGCTATCTCTATAAATTTTAGTCCGTGTCCTGTCATTAATCCCTGTTCAATCATCCGTTCGGCACGTTCAATATTTCTGTCACTCCAATTGCTCCTTTTTGGATTGCGGAGCGTAAAGGTCAGGTAATAACTTTCTTCATCACGTTTTTTGCAAAGGCTGTCAATCCAACCAAAACACACGGCTTCTTCTGTTGCCTCAATTAAACTGACACAGGCTTTCGTACTATTCTTTTTGTGTAGTATTAACCAAATGGATTTTTCAGTTTCACAGTTTTCGTTCAACCATTTTCGCCACTCTTTTCTTGTTTTACAATATATGGCTGGTCTGCCGTCTTTCACTTCCATCATTCTGCAGTCTTTTTCTCTGTATCCATCCGACCAACCCCATCTTGGATTGGAAGTATTTTCATTTAGGCCTGTATTCTTCCCAGTTTGAAGGCAGAAGTTTATAAAGATCTTTTTGCTTGTGTGATTGTATTCTTTCAAACACGTCCTTGAGCCAATCAAACTCGTTGATTTTATTCTTTTTGCAGCTTGCCATGAAGGAGTACATGGCAGCGGTCATTTAGGCTGCCTTATGTGAACCGGCAAACAAAAACCCCTTTCGTCCTATAGCCAGTGGCCCGACTGAGTTTTCGACAAGATTATTATCGATTTCCATCTGTCCGTGCAAAACATATGCACTTAATCCAGCCCATCTTTTATGTGCGTATGCTATGGCCTGTCCCATCGGGCTTTTGGGCCTGTAGCTGTACTGCTTTTCTTCCATCCATTTGTCGAGGTTTTCCAATACAGGCTCCGCATGTTCCTTTCTCAATGCTGTCCGCTGTTGCCAGTCCATCGCCCCATCCCGCATCTTTGCTTCAAGGAGGTATAGTTTCTGGATTTCGTCCAGAATATAGTTAGCCTGTACCTCATCATCCTTTACAGCATCCATGAACTTCCTGCGGGCATGCGCCATACAGAAGGTCAGGTGGATATCCGGGCGGTTACCATAAAGTGAATCATAGACTGTATAGCCATCCGTCTGGATGATGCCCTTAAAATCTGCAAGCATTTTCTTGGGACCTGACTGATCCCTGCCCTTTTGGTAATCGAATAATACAAGCCTGTCCACAGGAGCATGATAAAGCCACATGTACCCCTGATGGATATTGTTTTTATGATCCCTGTCCAGGACCTTTATCGGTGTCTCATCTACCTGGAGATATTTTTGACTGGTGACTATCAGTCGAAGTAGTTCCCATAGTGGTTTGAGGTGATCCCAGCCTTTCATGATCCAATCCGATGCACTTGAGGCGGGGATGCGTACACCCATTTTGGTATACTTATCTATCTGCCTGTGGAGAGGCATCCCATAGACGTATTTGTCAACAGTCATCTGGGCGATTACCGATTCAGAAGGAATCCCTTTTTCTATCACCCTATCAGGAAGTACCCCGATGATGATACCTTCACCGTTGGCCCTGGCATACTTGGGACGGATATAACGCTTCACGTAGAATGATGCGGGCACAACCTCAAGGACTTCTGTTACTTCCTCGCCTATCCTCACGCAGCCTTCGGTAGGCTCGGACGGCTCGATCACCACCTCTTCCCTCCTGAGTTCTTCGGGAAGGTTCATACGTCCCGTTCCTTTTGCCCTTTTTTTTGGAGTTGGTTTTTCCGCTGTAGAAACTGTTCCGGAAAGTTCTTCCTGTACTGATTTTGTGGTGCCGAGTTCAAAAAGTCCCAACTGGTCGTCACCGACGTTGCCCTTGCGTTTTTCACTCCTGAACCCAAAAAGGTGCCTGCGGAGCTTGTCGAGTTCGGACTGTTGGTCAGAGATGACCTCTTCTTTTCTGAGCAGGGCTTCTTCTTTTTCAGATATGGTCAACAGGGCTTCTTTATACAGTTTTTTGTAGTCTTTCCCCCCGTTTTCCATGATATAAAGATACCATAAAAAAATGGCTTTGAATACATTTACAGGCTGTTTTTACACCCAAAAGAGTACTTTTTTTACACTCTTTTTAAGGCGTCATAGCGCTTCCTGTAGCTCACCGATTCAAGCCTTACCCCCTGTAGGAGAAGGCTCAATTGACGGCTTGTGATTGCGTTTCCAGAGAGTACTGGACATTCAAAAGTACCCTTTTCGAGCTTTTTGATATACATGGCAAAACCGTCTTTATCCCACTGAAGTATGCGGATCTGGTTTGACCGTTTACCGATAAAAACAAAAACATCCCCATTCATCGGGTCAAAGCCAAGTTTGTTCCGGTCCAGGCCTGAAAGCGAGTTGATACCGAAGCGCATGTAATGTAAAATTTTACATTACATGCGCAAAAGTTTCGATGGGCTTCAGGGACTGGTCAGCTCCCATACCGACAGGGATCCCCTCTCGGGAGATGTCTTTGTTTTCCTCAACAAGTCCAGGACACTGATCAAGCTGCTGCACTGGGAGCACGGCGGTTTTGTGCTGTACTATAAGAGGCTGGAAAAAGGGACCTTTGTGCCCCCTTCGCCCTGGGAGGGGTGGACGGTCAGCTGGCCGGAACTGGTACTGATGGTAGAGGGCATCAAAGTGGAAAGGTCAAGACAGTCGCCCCGCTACGTGCACGGAAGGTAAAAAAAACACCTGACCGTGGTTCAGTTTTTTTCAGGGGCAACCGCCCCTGTATCCATTAATGGGGTGTTTTGGTTCCCGTCTGTTCAAAATACTCTCCTGAAGCCGTTTTTTCCACCGGGCCTGTGGAAAAATAATCCATGGAAGACCGCCAGTGATGTATTATTTTCGGGGCATGTCAAAACCGCTCGACCAGTTGACCAAAGCAGAACTGATTTCCCTTTTGGAAAAAAAGGAACTGGAATCGGTACGCCGGCTGGAGGAAAAAGAGCAGGAGATCGAGCGTCTGCGTGGGATTGTCGACCGTTTTGCCCGCCTGGCCTTTGCCCAGAAGCGGGAACGCTTTGAGGCCAACAGGGACCAGCTTCCCCTTCCCTTTGGAGCGGATCCCGTAAAGGAGGAGCAACAAGGAGAGGAGCTGGGCAAAAAGATCGGGTACATCAGAAAGAAACAGCCCAGGGAGAGCCATCCCGGAAGACACCCGCTTCCCGGCCACCTTCCCGTGGAAGAAATCGAGATCCACCCCGAAGTCGACCTTTCGGAGATGGAATGCATAGGTTCGGAGGTGACCGAGGAGCTGGACTATGTCCCTGCAAAACTTGTTGTCAGAAGATACATACGCTACAAGTACGTGCCAAAGCAAAAAACCGGCAGCACGAAGGTAGAGATAGGGACCCTTCCCTCGAGGTTCATCGAAAAGGGGATTGCGGGGACAGGCCTTCTGGCCAGCATCCTGACCGACAAATATGTGGACCACCTGCCGCTTTACAGGCAGCTGCAGCGCTTCAAAAGGGAAAAGATCCCGATAGCGGCATCCACCATGGACGGCTGGGTCCGTCAGAGCCTTGACCGGCTGGAAATCCTGTATGATTGCCTGCTGGAGGATACCCGTTCCAAGGGCTACCTCCAGGTGGACGAATCGACCATAAAGGTATTGGACGGCGAAAAAAAGCAGGCCGCCCACCTGGGATACTATTGGGTATACCATAACCCGATGGACGGTACGGTATTGTTCGATTACCAGAAGGGCCGCGGGGGCAAGGCCCCGGAAAGGATGCTGAAGGACTTCAGGGGGTACCTGCAGACCGACGGCTACAAGGTGTATGAATGCTACGGCAGCCGGAAGGAGGTTACCCACCTTGCCTGCTGGGCCCATGCCAGAAGGGAATTCTTCGAGGCCAAGAACAATGATGCCAAAAGGGCCGAGACGGCATTGCTGTTCATCCAGAAACTCTATGGGGTGGAAGCCCATTGCCGCGAAAAGGGGCTGGATGCGGACCAGAGAAAGGCCTACCGCCTTGACCACGCCCTGCCGGTGCTCAACGGCTTCGCCGAATGGTTCAAGGCCGAACTGCCCAATGTGCTCCCGAAAAGTGCCATGGGAAAGGCCATGCTCTATTCCATGAACCGATGGGCAGAGCTGTGCAACTACCTCCTGGACGGCAACCTGGAGATCGACAACAACCTGATCGAAAACACCATCAGGCCACTGGCACTGGGAAGGAAAAACTACCTGTTCGCCGGCTCACATAAAGGTGCCGAAAGAGCGGCCATAGCCTACTCCTTCTTTGCCATGTGCAAGAAAGAGGACATCAACCCCTATGAGTGGCTCAAATATGTCATGGACAACATCATGGACACCAACCACAGGGATATCAGAAAACTATATCCACGAAACTACAAAATGAAAATCCTCAAATTACAAGGACGGGATTGCTAGGGGGGATACAGTTAATCTAACATTTCCTTTTCATCCAAAATAGAGCTCGATCAACATAACGCCAGCTCCAGCTGACGGGACGATCAACAATTATTCTGAGTATTGATTTCATCAGAAAGTTTCAAAATCATCATCAAATCTTCCGCAAACCGGTTCGAAACAAACAACAAGCTGTCAACATTTTGACACAGTAGATAGTGTTATTCACTCATCCTCCCAATAATACCACTCCAAATCCTCATAAAATTGGTTCGAGAAAAGTTTATGAAGGACACGAAAAAGCCATTTACAGAACGTAAAGGGCTTTTTTATTGGATTTGCGAATAGAATGGCGAGATGTTTTAAAACACACGATAAGCTACCCTCATTCCATGGGTTTTAATCAATTAACCTGAGTTCGATTTTAAAACAGGGCTATTTGGTTAGTTTGGACTGTTTGGTATTTGATTGCGGGCTTTTTAGGGAAAAATGAGTAGGCAATGAGTCCTGAAATCATGTTGGTGATGAAATTTCCAAAAGAGCGGTGCCTGGAATGTTCGATCTGACACATGTTTTTCAATTCATCATTTACCGTTTCAATAACAGATCGTTTTCTGAGCATGATTTTGTCCTTCATTTCCATAAGGACATTCTTCATATTATTCCTAATATTGGCAATTAGGTGAAGCCCGTCTGAAAACAACAATTCGGTCAAATCCTTTGAAACATAGCCTTTGTCCGCATATAATTTCCCCTTTAGGTTATTTACGAAACTTTTGTTCCTAAGCGGCTCCCTGTCATCAACATTGGCCTGGGTGACCACAAAGTTTAACAGCTCCCCTTTGTCATTGATGACCAGGTGGAGCTTGAAGCCGAAGAAATATCCCATGGTGGATTTGCCCACCTGGGCAATATCTTTGAAAACCTTGTTCCTTTTTATCCTTTTGTTTTTGCATACCCTGATCGGAGTTGAGTCGATAAACGCAATACCTGTCCCCTCTCCTAAACAACAGGTTTTCAGGAATATAGTCATCGGAAGGGTGGCGGATTGCATCAGTTCAACAAACCTGTTGTAGGAAACGGTCTGGGGGAAAAGGTGTTTTTTATGGACTTTGATAAAATAGAGATAAAAGTGTTTCATGTTTCGGAATCCCCCGGTATGGAACATCACCATAATGGTAATGACTTCGCTCAGGCTCATTCTGGGCCTTCTCTTGGGCCTGTTTCCAAGAATATGTTTTTCAGTGGATTTTTCAAATTGGATGCAGAATTCATCGATAAGATAGAAAATTTCGGTAATTTTGGAGTCAGTTAAGGTCATGTTTTAGTAGTTAATGTATTGAACTTCAACACTTTAATATAACGAAAAAACATGGCTTTTTCTATGTTTCTAATTATAGTTTTTAATTAAATACATAGAAAATATTATCTATATATGTGAATTTTTTTATAAAATAAATTTTAACATTAATTTTTGTGTTATTCTTGCTTGAACGTTTCTTGGCGGACAATTTATGGGGAATTATTAATCGAACTCAGGTAATTAATACTTTAGAAAATACATCAGCTTCAAAATTCCAAAAGGCATCTAAAAGGTAGTAGCTCACAATTGTAACCAAAAGAATAGAAAAAATATTCATCCAGAAACCAGCCTTAACCATGTCTGGAATTTTCAAATAGCCTGAACCAAACACCACGGCATTTGGTGGAGTGGCCACAGGAAGCATAAATGCACAAGAGGCAGCAACAGTTACTGGAACCATCAACATAAATGGATGTGCATTAAAAGACATGGCCAATGGCGCCAATACCGGCAAAATCATGGCTGTGGTGGCCAAATTGGAAGTGATTTCTGTAAGAAAATTGACCATGGCGACCAAAATCAATATCATCAGTATCATGGACATGCCATTCATCTGTCCCATCTTTCCGGCAATCCACTCCGCAAGACCTGTAATACCAAAACCCTTGGCCAAAGCCATTCCTCCACCAAAAAGTAAAATAATGCCCCATGGGAGTTTTACAGCCTCTTCCCAATTGATCAGTTTTCTCTTCCCGCTTTTACTTGGCAAAACAAACAAAGTAATGGCAGCCATCAATGCAATCACGGCATCGTCAATACCCGGAAGCAACCTTTGGATAAAGGACCTTAGTATCCATGCCGCTGCTGTTAAGGCAAATATGATCAGCACCCATTTTTCTTCAAAACTTATTTTGCCCAAGGCCTTCAACATTTTATTGATCTCCTGTTTTCCCCCTGGAAAATCCACCTTTTTACAGTCGAACGCATAAGTGGTCAGGTATTTCCAACAAATGATCAGCAATAGCATGCTTAAAGGAAAACCAAATTTCATCCAATCAAGAAAGCTCAGTTTCACATCATATAATTCTTCTATAATCCCTGCCAGTACCAAATTTGGGGGCGTGCCGATCAATGTGGCAAAACCGCCAATAGAAGCACTGTAGGCAATCGCCAACATTAAAGCTTTCCCCACCTCTTTTTCCCTGTTATCAGGATAGATATCACTCACTTTTGCAAATTGATTGACAATGGCCATCCCTATGGGCAGCATCATCACAGCAGTGGCTGTATTGGAGATCCACATGGACAAGAAGGCCGTCGCAAGCATAAAACCCAGCATAATACTGTTCATATTGGAACCGATCAGGGAAATGATGATCAGGGCAATACGTTGGTGTAAGCCCCACCTTTCAATGGCCAGGGCCAAGATAAACCCTCCCATATAAAGAAAAATATACTTATGACCATATGCCTCGGTAGTAATACCGATTTCTACCGCTCCCGTTATTGGAAATAAAACAATAGGAAGTAATGCCGTCACAGCTATGGGGACTGCTTCCGCTATCCACCAAATGGCCATCCATAGCGTCACCGCTAACACCTTCAAAGCCTCCTCACTCATGCCACTTGGAGGATCCAACAAAATCAACCCGATAAAAACCATTGGGCCTAGAATAAGTGACCACTTTTTACTGAAAGTTTTTCCCATTATTCCTGCTCCATAGTTTTAACAAGCACCTTATCTACCAACTGATGGATAAATTCAGCCTCACCTTCAGGAATAATAGCCAAAAAGATTTCCTCTCCATCCTGATCAACCCAAGAAAGCCTTCCCGACAAACCTTGGCTTGCTTTGCCGCTCAGTATCCTATAAAAAACACAGGCTGTAAGATAAGTCCCTATCTGAGAGGGATGGCTTCCGTCAGGATCAAACAAACTTAAATCTGGACGTAATATTCTTGCCTGTCCCCATACTTCCCCCACAGGGGCCAAATCCACTCCTGTGCTTTTGGCCAAATCACGGTATCCTTCAGAAATGGTCTCTTGCATTAAGGGATTCCAGTTCCTGGCCCAGGTCATATAAAGCAATGGTTTCGCCCCCTTTGCTTTCACCAGCTCTATGAACTTTTTACCATAATCCTCAAATTCCACAGGATCATTAATAGTGCTCTTGCTGTGGTTTTGAAGGACAACCACATCCCATTCCCCTTCTGAAATCATTTTCTTTGTTTCCAAGCCACGCTCACCCTCCCAATGTTGCTTGAGTGTGGCTCCGCCCAAAGTTGATTTTCGTGTAATAATGGACATCCCCTGATCCGCTGCAAGAGCACTTACCATTTGAGGCAAATTCCAAAAATAAGTATAGCTGTTTCCTACAAACAACACCCTCAATGTCTCCTTCTCCTGACCTAAAACATTCAGGGAAAGCAATAAGGCCAATAATAAAAGATTGGACTTCAGATAATTGAATTTCAACATAAGTACTTTTTTAGTTTTTGTTCATCAAGATAAAACATCACCTACCAAGTTAATCCTGATCCATTATTCATGTTTGATAAGGCATAGTTATTGGCCCGGATTAAGGCCTCCACATAATAATAATCCGCATAGACCAAAGGGACATCTACTTCAGCGTCATGAGGCTTTGAGCCTACACTATGGTCCAAAAGAAAAGGTAATTCCTCTCCTTTCATGCGGTAGGTTGAGGAAGACAAATGCTTCAGAATGGTATTTGCTGCCTGCCAATATCTCCTAGTCTGTTCCTGACGGCTATAGGTGGAAAGTTCCAATAATGCAGCAGCGATCACAGCGGCTGCGGAAGCATCCCGCGGTGTATTTGGGATCTTGGGATCATCAAAATCCCAATAGGGAATTTTATCCTTAGGCAGCCTTGGATGATCGAGAATAAATCTAGCGACCTTCTGTGCCTGCTCGAAAAATACCGGATCAGCGGTCTCCCTATAGCACATGGTAAAACCATACAATGCCCAAGCCTGCCCCCTCGACCAGCTGGAGTTTTTTCCATATCCCTGATGGGTAGTTTTCAGTCTGGACATTCCGGATATGGTATCATAATCGACCACATGGTAACTGGAATAATCCGCTCTAAAATGATTTTTGAGTGTAGTATATGCATGTGCTTTTGCCACTTGATAATAACTCGAATCCCCTGTAAAGCGTGTGGCTGCAAACAATATTTCCAAATTCATCATATTGTCTATGATGACAGGATATTGCCAAGTTTCCTGGTTAAAGTCCCATGAACGAATACAAGCTATCTTTGGGTCAAACCTCCCCATCAATGTGTTAGCAGTTTGTACGATGATATTTCTATCGCTCTCCTTTTCTTGGACTTTATAGGCATTGCCAAAGCTGCAATATACCTTAAACCCCGTATCATGCGTATGCCCATCATATTTTTCCTTTTCTATAAAGGCTGTCCAAGTCCTGGCTGCGGACAAGAGTGCCGGGTTTCCTGAATAACCGTACAGGTACCAAAGCGTACCCGGGAAAAAACCGCTGGTCCAATCCCTGGAGCCCACTCCTGCCAAGTCGCCTTGTGCCCTTAATGAGCGGGGAATCATGGTAGAATCCACTTCCAAAAGCTCTAATTTCCCTGCCATCTCTAAAACGATCCTATCCAACTCTCTCGCATATGGATTCTTTTCAGTCATTTGTGCATTTGTGCGCAAAGGCAGCATCCACAAGGACAGTACAAAGATCAATAGGCCAATGGATGATACGACCTTGACAGGATAGGCTAACATGGATATTACTGGTTGACTATTCATTAAGATATTTCTATTTATATATTTTATTCTGTAGATACTTTCCAACTATCCGTTCTAAATGGACTGGCGGGTAAATGCACACTATTGTACAGATTGAGTGCTCCGGGATTATCTGCCCAAGCATACCTTACGGCCTGGGGTCGGACTACATACTGGCTACTGACCAAAATGGTTGAATCAGATTCAAGGACTGCCTTGGCCCAATAAAACTGTTTATCCTTGCCAGCGATGGCAAAACCTCTCAGCTCCTTATCATTCTTTCCAGTCGTCATCCCATCACCAATATTTGAAAAGACTAAACGCAGCTTATCTCCCAAAACTTCCTGTCGGGAATAGGTTGGACCTGTGCTCAATATATCATGGTGATATGTATTTGAAAGAGCCTCTAATGCCAATCTTCGTCCCACTTCCTGCTTGTTTTTGGGATGTATATTGTCTGCTTCTCCCAGATCGATGGCCACGGCCATTCCCGTATGAGGCAATTTTAAGGCGGCCATTTGGGATTCCCGTACTTCTGCCCAAGTACTTTCACCGGGACTTGTTTGTTCAGCCCTATAATTGGCCAGTTGAACAAAGTAAAAAGGAAAATCACCTTGTCCCCAGTGTACTCTCCAATCCTTGATCATGGCGGGAAACATCTCCCTGTAAGCATATGCCCTTGTAGCGTTGCTTTCTCCTTGATACCAAATAGCACCTTTGATACTAAAGGGAATTAGCGGTTTTATCATCCCATTAAAGAGTGTGGTCGGAAAATTATTTGGATGGATATTCTTGGGAGCAATGGGCAAATCCACAGTTCCAATATTCATCTCCCACTCTCCTGATAAGTCCAACTTTTTATTTTCCAATGCCAAATTCATCTGTTGGGGAGTGCCTTTAAAACCACCGGTCCAACCTTTGTCTTTTACCCTTACTATGATGGTATTAAGCCCTTCATTCAGTACTCCTTGTTTGATTTTATAAGACCTCAGGGGATCGGTTCCGATCATCGATCCTACAAGTTGTCCATTCACATAGGTAAAATCTTCCTCATCTATTCTTCCTAAGGAAATTTCAGCATCCTGATTTGCTTCATTTTCTGAAAGATAAAGGGTCTTCTTGAACCAAATAACCCCATCTGTATTTGGGACATCTAAACGTTCAAATACTTCGGGCAAAACCACAGTACTACTATTTTCCCATTCAATTTCAGGATTGGACCAATTTTCCTGCAAGCCCAGGTCCAGTGAGTCGATAGCCTGCAGCCAACTATCTATGGCCAATGAAGCTATTGAGGTCATTTCCTTTAAATTGATGCTGTCATATGCCGCAATCTTAGCCCTATGAGAAGGGAATTGACCTATCATGGCTGCGCTTGTCCAGGCCTCTACATTGGTACCGCCCCAATTACTGCTGATCAAACCAATGGGCACATCCAGTTCCTGTTGCAATTCTCTTCCAAAAAAATACCCCACTGCTGAAAAATTCTTAATGGTCTCCGGAGAGCATACCTTCCATGCTACGCTATCAGGCAAAGATTCAGAGGGGGATTGCTCCATTTGATGCGGTACATCAAACAGTCTTATTTGGCTATAATTGGCCTGACGGATTTCTTCACTGGCATTTCCCGCCCTTTCGAGTGGCCACTCCATATTGGACTGACCGGAGCAAACCCACACATCCCCAAGCCACACATCCTCCAATTTCAGTGTACTATCCGCAAGCACCTCCAATTGATAAGGTCCGCCCTTCTTCTGGGCAGGCAGCTCTACTAACCAAGTGCTATCTTCTCCTACTTCGGAACTCGCCGTAAAACCATTCAGCTTTACCGTCACCACAGTTCCTGGAAGGGCCTTTCCCCATATGGGAATGGGCTTTTCCCGTTGCAATACCATATGGTCTGAAAACAGGTTGTGCAATGTTACACTTGCAGGCCTATCCCTACAGGCCATCATAGTACATACCGCTAGTAGACAAAAAAAACTCGACAAATGTTTTCTTTTCATCTGATGATAATTTTTATGGTAGTTAGCCAGAGGTGAATTCCTTCTAAGTCCCCACCTCTGGCTAATTTGGATTATTTTACCTTCAATTTGCCCATGATCAAATGATCCTCACTTTCCGTCACCACAGAAAGGTGATAGACAAATAGTTTTTTATTGGCTGCATTGGATTGGGAAAGATCCCAATGGATTTCATGGTATCCCGACTCTACTTGCCCTTGATCCAATCGATTAATTTCATTTCCATTTAAGTCATAGATGACCAAAAGCACCTGGGATGTTTCGCTTATTTCATAACCTATGCTTACTTCATATTCAAATGGATTTGGATAAACTTTCACCTTAGGCTTTTTGCCTGTCTTGACTTTTTTATCCTTATTTTCACTACTTGTCGTATCCCCTATGGACTCCTCCACTACATACGAAGCATAAATGGAATAAAGGGCATCTCCCTGACTCCCGCTGCCAAACTGCTCAGGCATTCCACCTGTCCAGTTGTCACCCGAATCAAAACGCCCGGGGCTACCAGATTCATAATAAATCGATGTCGGACTTTCATACACCCAAGCCAACCAGATGGTCTCTCCGACCCCCACACTGATAGCAGACTCCAGCAATACCTCCTGCCAACCATCAGTTTGACTGACAGGAGTCAGTGGAGTTATGGCAATCCTATTGGTCGGTGTACTATCTCCTTCATACACTGCCAAAAGCATGTTTCCAGTTCCTGCCCTATGGTACATGGTTACACTTTCTATCTTACCATTTTCAGGCATGGTATAAGGCACTGCCCTTCTGTTGGCATTATTGGTGGCACTGGCCAAACGACTGGTAATTCCCACAGTATTGAGCAGGGAATCAGGTGACTCCACTGTGAAATTGACCAGCTCAGAGAACACCTCATTAGAAGAGCTATCCATAGCGGAAGCATATACACTATAGACACCAGGGAAAATATCCTGCCATGTAAAAGTATAGGGGGCAGTATAAACAGCCTGCAATGGAACGCTATCTTGATAAAAAATCACTTGGGACAGGCCTTCCATATTAAACACCTCCGCTGTCATTTCAATAGCTGCTGGTGCGTCATATACAGCCCCATCCAAAGGACTGATCAGGTTCACAGCAGGAGCTGCGTCCGGAATATAAGAGGCATAAATGGAATAAACAGCATTTCCCTGGGTGCCTGAACCAAATTCCTCAGGCATGCCACCACTCCATGTTTTTCCAGAATCAAAGCGTCCAGGACTTCCTGATTCATAATAAATGACCGTTGCATTTTCATATACCCAAGCCAACCATACCGTTTCTCCAGCATTTACGCTTATGGGAGTTTCTAACATCACTTTCTGCCATCCATCCACTTGATTTACAGTGGTAAGGGGTGTAATCGCAATTCTGTTGGTCGGCACACTGTCTCCTTCATAAACTGCCAACAGCATATTACCGTTACCCGCCAAATGATACATACTGATGCTTTCTATTGTTCCATTTTCAGGCATGGTATACGGTACCGCTCTTCTATTGATATAATTGGTCGCACTGGCCAGACGATCGGTAATTCCAATTGTGTTGAGCAAGGAATCGGGAGATTCCACCGTGAAATTTACTATCTCGGATACTACTTCATTGGAAGCACTGTCCGTGGCCACAGCATAAAGACTATATGCTCCAGGAGAAACATCTGCCCAATTAAAGGTATACGGTCCAGACTGGAGTGTTTGTAAAGGTAGACTGTCCTGAAAGAAAGTCAGCTCCGACAGTCCCTCAATATTGAGCACTTCTGCCGTCACTTCAATATCTGCAGGTGCTGAAAAAACCGCTCCTTCTGCCGGACTAGTAAGATTAACATAAGGGTTTGAAGTGGGCACATAAGAAGCATAAAGGGAATACATGGCTGTTCCCTGAGTGCCACTTCCAAACAAAGCAGGCATTCCCCCTATCCAAGCGATATTGGAATCAAATCGACCAGGGCTTCCCTTATCATAGCGAATCCCAGGGTTACTTTCATACAACCAAGCCAACCATACCGTTTCTCCAGCACTGACTTCCACACTGTCCAAAAGGCCAATGGTCTGCCAACCTTCCACATTGTCCACAGGAGTCACCGGTGTAATGGCCAACAAACTATCTGGGGCCGAGGTGCCATTATAAATGGCCAAAATCATTCCGCCACTGCCTGCATTATGGTACATGGACATACTTTCTATCCTTCCATCCTCAGGCATCACAAAAGGTTGCGCTCTTCTTTTATTATTGGTGGTATTGATTCCCAACACATCGGTAATACCTACTGTACCCGGAACCAAGTCCTTCTCAGTGATGGTAACCATGCTGGTATCTGAATATGCAACCGCCCCTTCATTATCTTGTACTGTTGCGCTAAGTGAATAAGTACCTGCACTAACATTTACCCAATCCACCGTAAAAGGAGAACCATTTGCACTTCCCACCAAATTGCCATCCACGAAAAAATTCACATGTGTTACTTCCCCATCAAGATCGTTGGCAGATGCCAATAATTCTACCAGGGCCAATCCAGGGTTAATTTCCAGTATTCCTGCTGATGGATTTGTCAGTTCAATACTTGGGGGGATATTTTCAGGATCCAATGAGGCAAAAATAGAATAAACCTTATTTTCTTCTGTAGTGGCACCAAAAGTCAGAGGCATTCCACTTTGCCAAGAACCTGATGAATGATGGACTCCAGGGCTTCCCGACTGGTAATGAATCCCCGGATTATTTTCAAAATTCCAAGCTAACCATATCTTTTGCCCCAAGTTGACTTCCACTAAACTGTCCAAAGGAAGGTGCTGCCAACCAGCAGTTGCATTGACGGCTGTAATGGCTGTATTGCTCAATAAATTAGTAGGAGCCACTTCCCCTTCATAGACCCCCAGTAACATATTTCCTGTTCCTCCTTCATGATAAATAGAAATTTCGTTGATGGCACCTGGATGTGTTACCATCACAGGAATAGCACTTCTGTTACTTGCCGTGCTGATCATTGGATAAATTGCTGTATTGCCCAAAGCAATGTCTCCATCATTGACGATTACAGAACAGGTAGCTGTCTTACTACCGTCTGTACTGACCACTGAAATGATCCCTTGCCCCAAGCCTATGGCCCTTAGCAAACCATTTTCATCCACCGTCACTACATTGGTGTTTGATGAGCTCCAGGTCACCGACCGGTCATTGGCCATTAAGGGCAAAACCTGATCCACTAGCTGTTGTTTATCCCCCACTTCCATCAATACCGAAGTTAAATCCAAAAGGACTGTATCAACTGAAAAAGCAGGAGCGCTGTACCAATTTTGTGGCACATTCGGGTTTGGTCCAGGATCCTGATCCAGAATGGTCAATGCCGAATTGTAGAGCGTATTGATACCATTATCATAAGTATTGTTATTGTAAACGTAGGTGTCAAAGCCCAAACTTTTAAAAGAATTGCCATATAGCCCTCGTTCTTCACAATTAAAAACGGTATTTCCGATGATATAACATCCAGATCCCCCGAACATGATCCCATTATTGGAGCTTCGCTCTTCATAACCTCCTGCCACATTATAGATGATATTGTTTTCCACCCAGGTATCGCGCCACTCATCCAAACGGTAATCATTGGTAATGGAAACTGAAGCAGCTTCCACGGTCACCGCCGCTTGGTTATACTGTGTAGCCGTTCCAGGTGCAATATCAAACATGACATTATCCCTGACCGTCACATGGAAGCTCTCTCCCTTGATATTGATGGCCTCACCATTGCCGCAATGATGAAGTTCATTGTTTTCTATCCAAATATTTTCACAGTTATCCGGAAAGGTCGTGTAGGCATAATTGCCTGTGCCCACATAGATGCCTTCTCCATATTGGGAGTTTCTTAATCCAGTATTATAAATATGATTCCCAATAATATCCACATATGAACAGCTGTAATGAACATGTATGCCTGCCTGTCCTGGTCCACTGATGTCGTTGTTGAGGATCATAATATGGTCACTTCCCTCTAGAACTATTCCGTTTAGTCCTCCTCGAACAAAGACACCTTGCAGCACTATATAACTGCTATTAATAATCTTAAAAGCCGTACCAGTATTGGTTACCGTTTCGAAAATCACTTCTCCGGTTCCATCAGATTTGATAATCAGGGGCGCATTCTCTGTGAATTGTCGATTTTGTATCAACACTTTACTGTAAGTACCTGGACTGAATACCAGTTCGTCTCCGCCATTTGCGTTTTGAATAATGGCAGCCACATCATCTCCAGGGTTTACCTGAATTACTCCGGCTTTTGCGGTCTGTGCACCAACGAAGGCCATGCACAATAGCAGGAATATGGTGATATAAATTTGTCTATATTTATACATGTTTTTGGGTTTTATTGATGATTTGAAGGTTATAAAAGGTCAAAATCAAGCCTATTTTCTAATAGGATTTATCATTAAGCTGCGTCAGAAATATTTTGGATAAGGACATACTATTCCCCTCAGCCTAAAAAAGGCGCTAATGCTGAATGATAATGGTTCCTAGAGGCACAGCCTCCAGGAACACATCAACCGTTTAGCCTAAAAAGAATTACCATCCGGGGTTGTTCGAATTGATATTGATATTATTATCAATTTCTTCCTGTGGTATAGGGAACAAAGGATCCAAATTAAGTTTTCCAATAGGATGATCGTATTTAAGCAGCGAATTATCAGGTAAAAAGTCTGAATAAAAATGCCGCTTCACCTTGGTACCATCACCAAAAACATCATCAATTTCACCCCATCTGATCAGATCAAAAAGGCGCAATCCTTCAAAAGCCAGTTCTACCCTTCTCTCATGGCGAACCACTTCTACCAGATCACCACTGTTTACCGGAGGCATGTTTACCGAGGGTCTAGCCCTTACCTTGTTTACCCAAGTATAGGCTTCTGCATCACCCTGTTCTGCGAGGGCTTCTGCCAAAATCAGGTAAAGTTCAGACATTCTCATCACAGGAACATCCTGACCGGACCAGCGGACATTTGCCAAATTAATGACTGTCCTGATCATCTTTCTAACATTCATGCCCGATGGAGACCAACGGTAATCATACTCCACCATATCTCCTGCTGAATACACCACATCCCATCTAAGCGTATCCCCATTCTCATCCAATTTTTGGTGTCTATAGGAAAAGTCTTCACCTGGATATATCTTATAATCATCACCAGGAGCAAAAATGGTATATTCCCTTCTGGGATCGCCTGCTTCAAAGGCGTCATAAAGATCCCGCTGAGGCAAAGCATAGCCCCAACCATCCCCGTCAATGGCCGTCTTAAGTTCTGCAGGCAGGTCCCTGGTCAATCTTTGAACCGCATGGTTTCCACCGTGGAATTCATCGTTTTCCACAAATCCCCAATACCACAATAACTCAGGATTGCTGTCCCCTTCATTTTCAAGGGCCCAGATAGCCTCGAAGTCATCCATCAAATGCTTACCAGCTGCTTCTGCAATTTCTATGGCTTCCCTGGCGGCAGCTTCTGCATTGATCCAATCTCCTAAAATCAAATAGGTTTTGGCCAGCATGGCGGCTGCAATGGGCTTTGAAGGAGCTCCTGGGAAAATCGGTTGGTTCTTCAGGTTTTCTTTGGCAAAAGTAAAATCTGCAATTACTTGCGCCAGCACCTCATCCTTGGGTGATCTGGGCAAATGGAAATCATCAAAACTACCCGCCAAATCCAAATACAAAGGCACATCCCCATATAACATGGTTAAAAACTGATAAGAATAGGCCCTATAAAAAGCCGCCTCTCCCAGATAAGGTGCCTGCTGCTCAGGCGTAAAACTTTCGTCTGTAGATTGTGGAATATTGGCTAGGGCAAAGTTAGCCGCATTGATACACACATAAGGGTATCTCCACCAGCTTTTGACATTTTCATGGGTAGGTGTAATGTTCCACTCCTCAAGGGCTATGGAAGCCGCTCTCACTGGACGCCAGTAACCATCATCCGTAAGGGCATCCAGATGGATCGTCATATCCCTATAAAGCATATTGGCATTACCTCTGTGCCAAGGTTCATAACAGGCATTGACCGCCGCTCTAGCAGATTCCGGTCCTACAAAAAAATTGGCCGAATTAGGTCTATCCAAAGGATATCTGTTCAGAAATTCCTCTTCATTGCAGCTGGACATTAGCATGATCAAAGAAAAGAAACTCGCTATATATTTTATGTTTTTTATTGAATTCATGGTTTAACTCTTTTGGGTTTAAAATGCTGCTTTTATACCTAGTGTAAGCGTTCTGGGGATAGGTACCCCAGTAACGAAGGCATTCAAACCAGATCCGGTGGCAGTGGCATTGCCTACTTCTGGATTATGGTTTTTGGTAAAAGTATGGGCATTTTGCACACTGAAGTAAACACCCAAATTGTCAATTTGAGCTTTTGAGATCAGCGCTGCAGGCAAATCATAGCTCAAGGTAATGTTCTGAATTCGCAGATAAGAGGCATTTTCCAGCCAAAAATCCGAAAACTGTTCATTTCCACCGGAACCATTTTTGTTCAAAAGCGGAAAGGTTCCATCAGGGTTTTTAGTAGGGTGATAACGGTCATAAAGTCTAACATCTTCATTTTGGGCAAAACTGGTCATCAACTGAAACAAGTCAGTGGACTGGCCCGGTCCAAAATATTCATCAGAACCATGCGAGCCTTGTAACTGAATGGATAAACTAAGGTTCTTATAACCTCCGGAAATCACCCCTCCGTAAAAAAATTCAGGGTACCTGCTTCCGATGATGGTTCTGTCGGCTTCATTCACCACACCATCAGGTTCGCCCGTCAAATTTCCCTCTGCATCATACCCATTGATATCCATCAGGGCGATGTCTCCTACTTTTTTGGTGGGGAAGCTCCCTCCTGCATATTTGTCCAATTCGCTTTCCTCACGGATAAGTCCATCTGACTTATAGCCAAAAAATGAATGGGCCGGTGCTCCTACCTTATGTTTATAACTGATCCTACTACTGCCCAAATTGATTTCTTCCCTGCCTGCCAAATCAGTCACCTCATTTTTAATTTTGGACAGGTTAAAGCTGACATCATAAAACCAATCTGAATTGCCTCCTCTTGCTCCCAAAACCACCTCAAAACCTTTGTTTCTTACATTGCCCCCATTGATCACCGGAAAGCCGGACAATCCAGATGAGCGAGGAATGGGCTCTGCAAAAAGCATATCAAAGGTGTTTTCAATAAAGTAATCAATAGAACCATAAAAACGTCCATTGATTACACTGGCATCAATACCGAGGTTAGCCTTATTGGCTGACTCCCAAGTCACGTCCCTGTTGACCGCTGAGGTCATCGTATAACCCAAAGCAGGTTGATTATTGGATACGGCACGTTCGCTGGTAAGGGTTGCACTGGTCCCGTAAATCCCGATGGAATTGACATTCCCCAAAGAACCATAACTGGCCCGCAACTTCAATTCTTCCAATACAGCACTGTTTTCCAAAAAAGCCTCTTCAGAAATCTTCCAAGCAATGGATCCTGAAGGAAAAACTCCCCATCTATTATCCTCCGTAAGTCTGGAAGTACCATCTCTACGGATAGTACCGGTAAAAAGGTATTTGTCCTTGAAGGAATAATTCAGCCTTCCAAACATGGATACCAAAGCCCAGTCCCTGAAAAAGTTACTATTGATCTGGCTGGTAGGATCTCCTGCATCCAAATACCGGATGTCATTATTAATCGTACCAGTACGTTGAGCTGAAAGGGTTTCTGCAGAATTTTCTTCTCTGGAATAGCCCAACAAAAAGTTAAAAGCATGGTCCTTGACATCAAGTTTGTACTTTAACAAGTAGTCATTGCTCCAATAAACATTTTCATAGGATTCCTTATAAACGGTATTGACATTAGTACCTCCCCATCCATACTCTGGAGGTACACCTGGAACAAAATCAGATTGTTTTTTCCCCGAATAGTTAAGACTTCCCCTCACCGTAAATTCCAGGTTTTTCACCGGAGAAACGGTGATATAAAGGTTTCCCTGTAATCCCTTCCAAATGGCTTCCTGGCTGCTATTTTGTGCCTCCCATATTGGATTGGCAAAGAAGTGCTCCAAGCCGGGATTGTGAATGATCCCCCAGTCTCCATCTTCCTCCTTATTTCTTGTAAGTGGCACCTTGGTTAGTGCTTTTCTATAGTAGGTTTGGTCTCCCAGCACTTTATTAGAGCTAATGTTCAGGGAATTACCGAATTTGAACCAATCTCGGATCTTGTGATCGGTATTGATTCTGAAAGTATATTTCTTTTGTCCGGTACCAATTACCATCCCATCCTGATCTACTAAATTGGCAGACACAAAATAATTGGAACGCTCAGAACCTCCTGCTACCGATACATCATATGATTGTATACCGCCTTGTTGTAGCATCAGGTCTTTCCAATTGGTATCAACACCTTCATAATAGGCCAAATCACTTTGCTCCCAATCCAAGGGGATATTGGAGTTCTCATAAGACTCTGTCCAAAGCTCCAAAAACTGGTCTGCATTCAACAGTTCATGCTTCAAGTTACTCTCATTGCTTACTCCCCAATAAGCATTAAAGGTAATTTGAGGTTCAACATTTACTCTTCCTCTTTTGGTGGTGACCAAAATAACGCCATTGGCCGCTCTGGCCCCATAGATGGCTGAAGCAGAGGCATCCTTTAGTACAGAAATTGACTCAATATTATTTTGGTTGATATTTTCTATACTATTAGTGATCACACCGTCCACTACATAAATGGGTGATGAACCGCTCCCGTTTCCGGTATTGATCGAACCGATTCCCCTGACCGTCACATTAAAGCCAGATCCAGGCAGACCTGATCCACTTGAAATGGATACACCGGCGGCCCTACCCTGAATGGCATTTAATGGCGAGGTACCCGCTATTTTATCAAAGTTTTCGGTATCCACAGTACTCACTGCTCCGGTCAAGTCACTTTTTTTGACACTACCATAACCGATGACCACCACTTCATCCAAAGCCTCAACATCAGGCAAAAGGGTAATATTAATTTCTTCCTGCCCTGCTACATTTACTTGTTTGCTGACAAACCCCAAGAAGCTGATTTCCAAGATAGCATCAGAAGGAACGGATAAACTATAATCACCATTTACATCTGTGACTGTACCTTTGGAAGTACCTTTTATCAGTACATTCGCACCCGGCAGTCCTTCCCCGTTTTCATCGGTCACGCGACCTTTCACCTGAATGGGATCCTTAGCTGTCTGAAAAGTTTCTTTTGGAGGTGCTTCACCTTCTTTTTTAAAAACAATGGTCTTATCCCTCAAAACATAGCTATAGCCATAAGGAACTATTAATTTGTTAAAAATGGTGTTTAAGGTGGCATTCTGAACATTGATGCTCATATTGGGGAGCCCTTCAAACAAATCACTGGGGTACAAAACTTTGTACTTACTCTTTTTTTTGATTTCCTTGAGAATGCTCTCAAAGGATTCATTTTGGACATTGAGGTCCATGGTCAAGGTCTGTGAAAAAACATTGGCCGAAACCTCCATACTCGCGACTGCTAACAGCAACATCGTCAACAAGAAGGTTTGGAAATATTTTTTCCGGATTTTTTTGGGTATTATTGTATCCTTGTTAAACATAAATTTTAATTGTAAAAGGTTAAACATTTATTTAAACAAACTCAAGGAGTGTTGGGAGCACTCCTTTTTTTATTTCACGGTTACTACATTTTTATCTAATTTAAATTCTACAATTCCTGAAGCTTCCAACATTTTCAAAAACTCTGAAACGTCATCATATCTGGCGATTTCCCCTGTAAACTTTTTTGTCCTAATAGCCTGATTTTCACATTCCACTTTTATGTCATACCATCTCGATAGCCTACCGAGCAGTTCGTGCAGTTCCATATTATCAAAATGCATAATGCCGTCCTTCCAGGCGATAAAGTTTTCGACCTCCACCGTTCTTTTTTCGATCATGCCCGTAGCTTTGGTCAAGCTACTTTGTTCGTTGGGTTGAAGTATCAGTTGCTCGCCTGAAGCTGGCTGTATGGCCACACTACCTTCTATCAAGGTGGTTAAAATCCTGTCCTCGTCCTTATAAGAAGTGACATTAAAGGATGTACCTAAAACGCGTAATTCCTGAGATTGGGAATGGAGAATAAAGGGGCGGTTTGCATCCTTTGCCACTTCAAAATAAGCCTCACCGGAAAATTCAACTTCCCTGATTTGGTCTGCAAATTTTGAAGGATACTTAATTACAGACTCTGAATTTAGCCATACCTTAGTTCCATCTGCCAATTCCAAATTGAAAGATTCTCCTCTTGGAATGACCAGAATGTTCATGGCTGACTTGCCCTTTGTATTGCCTTTGCTTTCATATTCAATCTTATTTCCCAGTGCAGAAACTGCTGCTTCCTCATCATCGATGGAAAAGGCACTGTCCTTGTCAAAGTTGATTTGTTCTCCTCCCGATGTAAAAAGCTGCACACTTCCTGTATTCTTGGACAGTTCTGTCAAAAGCTCTTCATCAGGCAGTTGGGAAGAACTGAAATTATCAATACTTAACCATAAAATGGTCCCGGAAAAAATGAGTAGTAGGATTACGGCTGCATATCTCCAAATTTTGAAATCTCTCTCTTTCTTAAAAGTTATTCCGCTTTTTAAATTTACTAATGCATCATCTTTAAGTAGCAGCCTGGGATCTCTTCCCGATTTATAATATGCCAAGGTTCTGGCATAATAATCCGCATGCTTGCTGTCTGATGCTATCCATTCCTGAAGTTCTTTTTCTTCAACATTAGACAGTTGCCCATGTATTTTTTTCCAAATGAGAAGGTAATCGATCATTTTATTGTCCTTTATCACTTAAAGGACAGGAGACTTCAAAAAAGGGGTGACAAAAAAAATATTTATTTTTTTACTAGACCACAGTATAATCATTTACAAAAGTTCATTTATCCCCTAATTGTATCCAGGAATTCTGGCCAGGAACCATTATTATGCCCAGTTCATGTCAACTGGTCCATTTCCAAATATAAAACCAGAAATAAGCATTAGCCTCTTCTATGCAAAGCCCCCCAAGTATCTCGGTCTGAAAGTGCTTTGGCATTCCATCATTTGGCCTGAGGATAGTTTGTGATATAGGAAGAAAAAAGCAGTGATGGGAAGTAGTTGTAATAAGAAGGAACGGGGCTAAATAATCATCAGAGGAAAAATATAGAAAACAATTTGGGGTTCATTTCATTCCTCAACTTGGATTTACCCCGCTTCAATTGTGTTTTAACGGTATTTTCAGAAAGGTTAAGTGTTTCTGCTATTTCTGCTATTTTTTGGCCTTTGAAGTATTTCAATACAATAATTTCCCTTGCCTGTACTGGTAGATTACTTATGGCCATTAATAATTCTTCTTCAAGTACATTTTTATCGATTTCTTCTTCCCTTGATAGATGCACCAACATGGCCTCTATATATAGGATTTTGTGCTTATCATAGACATCAATACTTTTTAACTTGTTCAGGCACCTGTTCTTTACCGAAGTATAAAAAAATCCATCTAAGGTGCCTTTCAGTTGAAAACTTTCCAAATTCTCCCAAAAATGGATAAAGAGGTTCTGAACAAGATCTTCTGCCTCGCTGGAATCCAACAAAAAAGTAAATGCATAATTTACCAGGTTTTTGTAATACCTATGGTATAAATAATCAAAGCCCTCCTCTGTTTTCTTCTTTAAATTCGATATGGTAAGATTTTCGATTTGTCCCAAAACCGATACAATAAATAGTTATGATTCAAAACAAAACATTAAAACTTAAGTCTTTCACAACACAATAAACCAAAATAATTAATATTAAAAAAAACAAATCAACAAAGAACAATAGCTACACAAATAAAGGACTCAATACATTAATAGAAATATTATTTTGTTTTTACAAAGTAAAAAACTATATCAAAAACTATACAATATCATTTTATAAATTTACCAAACATTCCTTTGATTAGAATGAGTGTATTTGATAATCCTTGTCAATGGAAATCACCTCGATATTGTAAACATTATTTACTTTTCAAAATTCTATTATTGTTTCTCCTAATACTTCACATACTTTTTGAGCTTAGCCTTAGAACATATTTTTTTATAAGCCAGTGGAACAGTATTTGACCATATTCACAGATAGTAGTCTTTCAAATGCCTAAACTGATCTATCATTTCCATCTCTTCCAAAAAAGAGTTCGATCCATGTACCTCTAGCTCCACGAACCAAAAACGAGGTGAATTTTCGCCTCGTTTTTTATTTTTTTTACATAAACAAATTAACAAACATCGTTTTCATCTATATAATAAGCTGATAATTCGAAAAATGAATTGCCAAAAACCTATTCCATCAAAAATCAAAATACTGACAACAACCTTCAAAAATCATATAATTTAACAAATGGTTCGGTCAATCTCATTGGCTTAGCTAGTAGGAATCGAACCAAATTTCAAATAAAACTCCCTGTAAATTCCAATAATTATTTTGAATTAATGCGCCAAACTCTTTTTAAAAGCCAAATATCAAACACATCTAAACCAACCGTTCTTCCAATTGCCCCTTCCAAAGGATATATCCCTTTCTTGGATCCGAATAATCATGGTTTAACCTACTGAAACTTTCCGGAGAGCTTTCTATAAAGGCTTGTCTTCCCTTATCTTTTATATTCTGAAGGTCCGATTCTACCTCATTCAGTCTTTTTCCAAGCAGGGATTGGGAAATTCCTCCTCCATTAACCATGATTTCCGTGTGCCAAATATAGGTAGCCTCTTCCGTATCCAAGGTTTCTAAAATGATATGGTGAAATTTCTTACCTTTTAATAGAAATACGAATGAAAAAGGTTTTAATATAAACCTTATTTTTAACAATGAACCTTCGTGTTTTGATGCCAAGTACCTCAATTGTCTGAAATGCCTGTACTTTTCATCTCCAATTAGGTTATTGATCAGTTGCTCTTCGGTAAAATGAGAGCCGGGAAATTGATTGGATTTTCTTAAACCTTCAAGATCAGAAGTGGCCCTATTGTCATTTTGATGATTTGGATCATTTTTAATTTCATCGATGGCAAACTGAAACCTGACACTCTCAATGGTATCTTGATTAATTTTTCCCAAGTCTTCGGATTCAGCTCTTTGGGTCACTAACATTCCATTTTCAAATTCAGCAAAAATCTCCACATTGGCATATTTCATTTTTAGTGACTTCGAGAAGTAGGGTTTTAATACTTCAATCTCAGGACGGACGTATTCATTTTCAAGTTCAAATTCAATTTCTGTATTGAGTTCTTGCACGGGATAATTAAAGGCAATGCTACCATACCTGAAATCCAGTTTGTCCAATGCAATTTTAACTGTCTTGTCGATGGTGACAGCACTCATTTCTCCAGATTCGCTTAGATCCATAAACAAGTCGGCTTCTTTCTTAAGTTTTCTATAATAGGTATTCCTCTTCAAAAACAAACGATCAAGATAATCAACCAAATAATCCCGATAATCATATATCACAGGAGCCAGTTCGGAGCGCTGAACCCTCCCTATATATTGGATAAGTTTGCCCTTGAAAGAAAAAGGATAGACCAAAAACAGCCTTGATATGTTATTCAAATCCACACCTTCCCCCATCAACTGTCCGGTAGTAATCAAGACCTGGAAATCTCCTCTGGATATCTGGCCCCATTTCCCCTTGCGGCTACGTTCATTATCTTCCCCACTCAAAGTGATTACTTCAAAAACCCCTTTCAAATAGTGGTTTAACGTAGCGATATGCTCTCTTCTTTCTGTAATAATCACTACACTTCCCCCTTCATTCACCTCTTTTATAACATCTTTGATGATGAGCTGATTTCTGGCTGAATCGTTCACCAATATCTTTGAAAGTGTCTCAAAACTATCAGTTTTTGGATTGAACGGTACTTGCAAGGCGGTCTTCCTCACTTTCACCGTTGCAGGCCGGTAGTTTTTGGTTTCCTTGGGATCAATACTGGCAATTACATCACCCAGATAAATAAAAATGAGCCTCCCGTCATTTCCCTTTCTAAATGGTGTCGCCGTCAGCCCATACAGGTAGAAAGTAGAGAGCTTGGACAAGCTGTTCCGAAAACTCTCTGCTGATATGTGGTGGCATTCATCAATTATGACCGTACCGAATGCGTCATAATATTCACTTGATTCAGGTTTGTCCAAAAACTTGGCCAGACTTTGGAACATTGCGACGGTTACTTTTTTACCGATTTTAGCACGCCCTTGTCCAATTCTTCCTATCTCAGCCTTCCTCAATCCCATAAAAGACTGGATCCTTTCCAGCCATTGTGCCATAAGTTGTTTCCGATGGACGATAATAAGTGTTGGTTGTTTCTTATTGGCTATTATCTGTAACCCTATTATTGTCTTTCCTGTGCCCGGAGGGGCTACAATTATCCCAAACTGCTTCTTTTCCGCTGCACAGACTGTTTTCTCCTGATGTTCCCTTAGTCTAAAAGTGGTGTTAAAGGAGATTGTCTGTTGCAGTTTTCTTTCATCTTTAAATTCAAACGGAATGTTGTGGGCTGTACAAAACCTCGCCAACCTACCCATAATACCCCTAGGAATGACAACCTCATTTTCAGTTTCATCAATCAACCGAAAATGAGATGGTGTACCATGGGTGCTTCGTCCAACCTTCTTCTTTACGAAATAGGCTGAATTGGAAAAATTCAGTTCTTCCTTTAAAAAATCAGTTAACTCTATTGTAATTGCAGACTTATTGAGTCGAATATTGTTACTCAGTTTGATCAATAACTTCTTTGAAGTATTGAAATCTGATGGGCTTGATCCATGGGCGACCAATATTAATTGGTCATATAAGGCATCTAATCGGTCCACTGAAATCTTTTTGACGGATTTCAGGAAAGTCCACTGGTCCTGATATGGTTCCATATTATCATTCAGGAAACCACCATTTCCTTTTTCCAAAACAGCTTGGTTTAGCGGAAGCGCAATTAAATTACCAAGCCCTTTCCCGGATAGATAATCCTGATTTGGAAACAGCCGGTCAAAACTGGAAAATTTATCAAATTCAGAAATCGATTGGGATTCCTTTAATAGATGGACAAGCAGCTTTCTACTTTTTCTTGCAGGATAAGGGCTCGCGAAAAATATCCAAATATGCCCTCCATTTCCGGATCTTGATCTTTCAAGATATGAAGGAATGTTTTTGGATTTACACAGCCCCATTACTTTTTTGCACTCCCCTTCCCAATTTTTTCCATCAAAATCGGCAGCAATAAACCAGGAAGTATTGTCCTGTAAAAGAGGGTAAATACCGATATGGTGTTCTCCATTAAGATGCTTCAGAACTTCAATGCCTTTTAACGGGATATAGCTTTTGTCCTTGTAGGTTTTGAATGTACCACCATTACGTTTATGGCGTCGATACATATAGGGATCATAATGGTATGCGGGCATATATCCGGCTTTGGCTCCCTTCTCCCAGCGAACAGCGAAAACATCTGACCTACCCTTAAAGAGCCCATTGAATATTTCCAGTTTATCCGATTCTGAATAAGTGATTACAAAATTCCCCATAAATTTCTTTGATATCCTTTTCTGTTTGCCAATGACTTCAAAATGTCACATAATATAGATTTCAAGCGATAGGGGAAGTTAAGAAATCAAGATTACTTTATTATTCTTTAAGCTTTTGGTTAATTTGTCTATCTATATCCATCCAAAAAGTTCCGTATAACTGTCACAGTAGAAAAATGCTCTTAATCGATCAAATTCAAAAAGGAGAAAGTAAAACGCTCGAATTAAAAGAAAGCCTTCCAAAAAATGAAAGTATCGCTAAAACAATAGTAGCTTTCTCAAACACAAGTGGCGGCAAACTGATCATTGGAGTGAATGATCAATTAAGCATTGTTGGCATTGATGATTCAATGTTATTTGAAATACAGGATAAGATTGCATCAATTATTTCTGACAGTTGTTTCCCTGGGATTATTCCTGATATCTACAGTGTAAATATAGAAAACAAACTGGTCTTAGTTATTGAAGTAGTTCGTGGCAATCAAAAACCTTATTTTTTAAAAAGCAGAGGAAGGGAAGTTGGTTCCTATGTCAGAATTGGTGCCACCAACCGTCTCGCAGATTCCTCTACAATTGCCGAGCTTGAACGTCAAAAACATCATATAAGCTATGATGAGGAAGTATATTACGATCTTGAACTCAATAAACTTGACTTGTCCCCTCTAATTGATATATTCAAACAAGTTGGTAACCCCTTAAATAATGAGAAACTAGAAAACCTAAAGCTGATAAAAACCTCCAATGATAAAATATATCCCTCAAATGCCTTAATGGTTATTCTAGGGAAACTTCCACATTGTACCATAAAGTGTGCCCGCTTTAAAGGAACTACCATGGAGACTTTTATTGATAAAAAGGAATATAGTGGGGATATTTTTACAGCTCTTGAAAACACCCAAAATTTTGTTTTGAACCATATCAACCTCCAAGCTGAAATAAAAGGGCTTTACAGAGATGAAAAATATGAAATTCCCGTGGTCGCTTTAAGGGAAGCTTTGGTCAAGGCGATTATTCATCGGGACTATGTCAACCAAGGCAGGGATATCAAAGTGGGTATTTATGATGACATTGTAAATATTGTATCGCCTGGTAGCTTGCCCAATAACATTACCATGGATGATATTTTTAATGGTCGTAGTGAAGTTCGCAACAGAGTACTGGCAAATGTATTCAAAGAGCTAGGTTTGATCGAGCAATGGGGAAGTGGCATTAACAGGATCATCAGCGCTTGTAAAGGTTATGGACTTCAAACACCAATTATCCAAGAGAAGAATGACTATTTTGACAATGAATTTATTCGGCCACAGGAAACTTCATCCTTAAAGGAAAGTATTGAGCAAGACCAATCAATAAGACAGGATCACGAACGGTTACGAACGATTACGAACGATTAGAGGAAGAAAAACGAACCATCCTTTTATACTTACTTGAAAAAGGAAAAATCTCAAGGAAAGAGGCTACGGCTTTATTGGACTTAAAAAACACAAAAACCTACGAAATTCTCACTGAAATGGTAGCGCAAAATCTCATTAAAAAACAGGGCAAAGGAAGAGCCACTTATTATGCACTTAGGTGACTCCCCTAACTTTGATCACCCTTTCTGATTTCATATATCCGCCAAAAGCCTTAAATCCTCCACTAAATGGTGGATCAAGCCATATTTCGGGGGCGAGAGATATTGTTATTTAGGGGAAAAATGATTCGCCACGAAGGCTCAAAGGTACAAAGGAATTATTAATGAATTTCCTTGTAGATTACAGCATCCATTTCGTAGCTTGGGTACATTTTTATTTAGCCTAGGTTTTGCCATCGATATAGGATTAATTCCTGTTATTTTGGTCAAGTCATTTTTCTGAGGAGATGAACAAGGATTTACCCTGCCTAAGCATCCTATCTGTCTTTATCAGTGTTCATCCGTGGCCAAATTGAAACCAAAAGTGACAAAGAACATATTTACCCTTCGGTAATAGGCTAACCCCCATTTTTTCCGCTTGATCCCAAATGGTTCGAATTTGCTCTTATCAACTCCACCAGAGGATCAAATAGATTTCTCCCTGAGTTTCAATTGTTTTTATTCCCTATTCACTCCCTTACCTGACATTCCCGTTACCATTTATGAATTCGGGCCCTTGAGAAAGGCAAATTGCTCGAAATGGACCTCTTATTAAAACGAAACTTTGACGGCAGTCCATTTTCCCAGTTCACTGTCAATGACAATGTCAGCGCCTATGGCTAGGGCTGCCTTTCGAGCAATCGAAAGGCCAAGCCCCAATCCTTTGATCTGTTTGTGCTTTAAGTAATCAGACCTAAAAAAGGGATTATAGATATAGTCCAAGTCTTCTGACTTGATGCCTACTCCCTGATCAGTCACCTTGCAGAAACATCCCGTACGGTCACCGTTCAACTCAATGACCACTTTTCCTCCTTCATGACTATACTTAATCGCATTGCCCAAAATGTTATCCAGCACGATCGAACCATAATAATAAGGCACTTCGAAACTACCCCAATCGTTGGATTTCATGGAAATCACCAATTTTTTTGCTTTAATGGCCTTATGTTGGCGAGACAGTACCTCATCTGCCAGCACGGCTATCGGAACTTTCTGTTGGAGACTGGGATCCGAAGCCTGCCCATTTCTGGCTAAAAACAGTAATTGTTCCACTATTTCCGACATCCTATCCACTTCATCAAGGCTATTGCGAATCTTCTCCTCATAATCTCGGATATTTCTTTCCTTTCGTACAAGGATCTCCAAGGTCCCCCTTAAGGTCGCCAATGGCGTACGCAACTCATGGGAGGCATCAGCGGTAAATTGCTTTTCCCGTTCCATGGCCTCTTCAATCCTATTGAGCAATTCGTTAATTGACGTGGACAGGTCGTAAAGTTCATCCTTTTGGGTGGGCAGCGGAACTCTTTCTCCCAGGTTGTTCTTGGTAATCCGACCGGTTGTTTCGATAATCGTAGAAATGGGACGAATGCTCTTCCCCGCTAAATACCTGGATATAAAAAAAAGTACAACCATGGTGAGGGGAAAAAGCCCCAAAAGTGTATGGCGCAGGTTAGACAGTACCATTAAGGAAGATTCTATGGGAATGGCCGCGACAATATGCCCCCTAACGGTTCCTTCTTCTTCGATATTGATCTGGATTTGACGAATTGGCCGGTCCTTTAACCGCGTATTATAGTGCACATCATTCGGGAAGGCGGGATTTATGATCAGGTGATCTTCCTTTAGATTGGGGGACTTGTCCATGATCTTTCCGTTGGTATCCATAAGTTGCAAGAAAACAGGATTGATCTGGACTTCCCTGTGCTCGGTCTCTTCCCATTCCTTCTTGTGTGTAAAGTAAATGGTGTCGGCGACTACCGCAATTTCTTTCAGGTGCTTATGAGCCTCATAGGAAAGACTATGGTCGAGACTGTCGTACATGGTGTTCTTTACCATGAAATAGATAAACACAAAAGCCAGAATACTAATGACCGAAGTGGCCATCATATAATAAAGGGCAATCCTGTTTTTAAAGTCCAACTTCATCATTCCTTGGCAATATACCCCACTCCCCGGATGGTCTGGATATAATTTTCATTTTCATCCAATCGGAGTTTTTTACGAAGTGCATTGATGTACACGTCGATTACCCCAGTGCTGTAATCAAAATTGATGTCCCAAACGTGCTCGATGATCTGGGTCCGTCTGCAAACCTTTCCTTTCTGGCGAAGCAGGTATTCCAACAGGGAAAATTCCTTTTGGGTCAGATAGATTTCTTCACTTCCCTTGATCACTTGATGTGTCCCTGTATCCAGACGAATATTTCCTATGCTGAACACTTCATGTTCGCCTGATAGCGGCCTGAGCTGTACCTTTACCCTTTCCAGCAGTTCTTCAAAATGAAACGGTTTTTTGATATAATCATTTGCCCCGGCTTGGAGACCAAAGACCACATCGGCTACCTCATCCTTGGCTGTCAAAAAAATAATAGGCGTATGTTTATTGATCTTTCGAAAAGCTCGACAAATTTCCATGCCACTGATTCCTGGCACCATCCAATCCAGCAAAAGCACATCATAATCATCGGAAACAGCTAGGTCCAACCCCTTATCCCCATCCAGGGCAGAACTGACCTGGTACCCCTCTTCCTCAAAGCCTTGTTTCAAGAAATTTACGATGCCAGGTTCATCTTCTACAATCAACAGTTTCATATCCTTCCAGTTAATACCATCACTTGTGATTTTCGTCTACAATCTAGCAAAATCCATTACCAAGTCTGCTATTCTTTGATCAAATTAAAGGCTCCCTTGGTCAGGAACACCGCATTTTTTTCAAAATCTTCAGCATTTTTAACCTCCATAAATCCATTCTCTGTACTCCCTGTCTCCACTCGTTTTTTGACAAACCTCCTTCTACCGTCGAATGTTCCTGCTTGAAGTAAAACGTAGTGCTCGTTTCCCGCCCGCACCACAGCTTCTATGGGAAGTCCTGGTCTTTGGACTGATTCGGTCCTGATGAACGCTTCGGCGTACATGCCGGGAATCCAGTTGGATGTTTCGATTGAAGGATCAAAGTGTACGTGCAGTCCTATGCTCCTTTCCACTGGGTCTACTGCTCTACCGACCAAATGAACGGTTCCCGAATATTCCTTTGAAGGATTATCCTGCAGACGAAACGTTACTTGCTGGCCTTCTCGTATTTTCCAGGCATCTTTCTCAAATACCCTGAGTTCAAGGTGGAGATCCTCTGTATTTACCAGAGTAAGTGCCACGTCCGATGGCTCTAGAAAAATACCCCTTTGGGCTTGGATGGTCGTAACGGTTCCTGAAATGGGGGCATATACCTTGACCATCGAAGTAATGTTATGGGGCGCTAACTGATCTGGGTCAATCCCCACTACGCCGAGTTTTTTTCGCAAAGCTTCATACCGTGCCTTCATGACCTTGTAATCTGCCTCTGCCTTCCGAAACTTTTTCTCCGAAGACACTTTCGACTTCGCCAATCCTTCTTGCCTCCTGAAATCGGATTCCAAATATGCTAATTGTCCTTTGGCTTCCAATAGGTCTTCCTGTAGCTGAATGAACTGGGGATTTTCTAGGACCAATAAGGTTTCCCCTTTCTTGACATTCTGACCGGTGAGCAAGGGAAGTTCCTTTACATATCCTCCAAGATAAGGGCTAATCGCTATCCTGCTTTCTGGAGGCACTTCCATCATCCCAGTTGCTTTTACCGATTGATGGAAGCTCTTTTCTTCGAAACTGCCCAAAGTAAAATCATTGGCAATGATCTGCTCTTCTGTCAAGCTGACCAGCCCCGGAGCCATGACACTATCGCCATTATCGAGCTGTTGGTCTCCATGGTTTTTCTCACCGCTGCAGGCCAACAACAACAGGCTTCCTGTCAGGACAAAAATTGCATTGAATTGTTTGCTTGTAATTCTCATGGTTCAGTCTGTTAAATAATTTGCTTCCAATACGGTCATGTTATATTCCCACAGATTCCGGAGGTAATTGATTTCAATGTTTCGTGCATTTTCCAACAGCTGAATGTATTGGAGATAGTCAATTTCACCTTCCCGGTAAGCCATCTGTGCATTGGCCAAAATCCCTGAGGCCAGTTCCTCTCCGGTCTGTTCATAATATTCTATTGCCTTACGGTACTTTTTGAGCTCTGCAAGTAGTGCCAAGTATTTTGCCTGAAGATGAATCCGGTAATTCTCCCGCTGCAGCTGAACCTTTTGGTAGCTGGATTGGGCAGCCCTGATTTTGGCACGCTGGGCTCCAAACCATAATGGAATGGCCACTCCTGCCTGTATACCCCGATACTGCTTGGCATCTGCCAATTGGTTGGTACCCTGAAAAAGTGACACTTGTATATCGGGCAACAGCTGTTGCTTTTCGACCTTTACTTCCTTCCCATAGGTCACCTCCAATTGCTTGTAATAGGCCATACCAGGATGCAATGAACTGTCACCATTAAGTACCAATTTCGGCATTTCACGATCGATCACCTGATAAGCTGTATCTCCCTGAATCCAGCCATTTAAAGCAATGCGCGCTCTTTCCATATCCTTTTGTCCCTGGGCTAACAACACGGCCATTTCCTTTGATTTGCTCTCTGCTGTCAGACGCTCCAACAAATTAGATTCACCGGCTTCGAATTTCATTTCTGCTGCACCGGCAAACCCCTTATAAAGGCTATCCAAGTACACATAATGGATTGCCAGCTGCTTTCGGTACACCACCGTATAATACGCTTGGGCAACCTCTTTTTTGACCTTGAACACCTCCAACCGATATTGCCTTTGCTGGAGGTCAGCCTTTTCCTTCTGCCATTGGTGCCTCGCCCCGTAAACGGTCGGAAATTCAAATGTCTGATTGATTCCCCATACCCTGATGGGCGCCCCATTTTCGGCTATATTATTTTCATCATAAAGGTAGTAGAAGGCTGTCTTGTCAATGTTCCAAGCACTTCCTGTAAGCTGCTCCTGCCTAATGGATTCTACTTGGGAAGAGCGGAGGCTACGGTTATTTTCTACCGCCAACTGCATCGCTTTTTCCAGTCCGACCTGTTCTCCCTGACCGTAGGTTTGGTGACCTGCTAGGCTTAGGAAAATGCAAACCACTGCCGTGGCCATCACTTTATTTGGGGTTTTGGGTATAATCTTCTGAGCTGACATGATCGTGTACAGAACCGGAACCACCAATAGGGTAAGAAGGGTCGCCGTCACTAGTCCTCCTACAACCACCGTGGCCAAAGGACGCTGTACCTCTGCCCCTGCCGAATGGGATACGGCCATGGGCAGGAAACCCAATGCAGCTGCTGAAGCTGTCAACAAGACTGGTCTTAACCGCTTTTTTGTACCGATAAGGACAGCTTTGTGAACATTTTTGATCCCTTGATCACGGAGCTCTTTGAATTCCTCGATCAACACAATTCCGTTCAGTACGGCAATGCCAAACAGTGCAATAAATCCCACCCCGGCAGAAATACTAAATGGTAGTCCACGAAAATACAGCAGGAACACCCCTCCCACCGCCGCCAATGGAATGGCACTGTAGATGATAAAGGCTTCCTTTATAGATCCAAAGGCAAAATACAGCATGACAAAAATCAATAATAGGGCTATGGGTACTGCTACCATCAAGCGCTCCCTTGCAGTTCTTAAATTTTCGAACTGACCACCATAAGTGACCGAATATCCCGTAGGCAGCTCAATCTTTTCCTCGATTATTTTCCGAACATCCTCTACCACCGATTCCAGGTCCCTGTTCCGGACATTTACCCCCACTACAATCCGTCTCTTGGTATCGTCCCGGGATATCTTTGCAGGCCCCGTGGTAAATCCAATCGAGGCAAATTCGCTGAGAGGAAGACTATGGCCATTTGGAAGTTGGACAGAAGCAGATTGGATATCCTCCAAACTTTTCCGGTGTTCAGGATCAAACCGCAAAACCAAGTCAAATTGTTTTTCTCCCTCAAAAACGGTCCCCGCAGGGAGACCGGCAAACCCCATGCTGATCAACTCGTTGAGCGCACTTACATTCAGGCCGTATTTGGCAATTTTCCTCCTGTCATAATTTACGGACATCTGAGGCAAACCGGCCGTTTTTTCAACAATGATGTCAGAAGCACCTTCTACTTGCTGAATAGCTGTTTCCACTTCAAGGGCCTTTTGGTAAAGAAGGTCGAGGTCTTCCCCAAATATCTTAATGGCAAGGTCTGCGCGCACTCCGGTTATCAACTCGTTGAACCGCATTTCTATGGGCTGGGTAAATTCAAAATCAATCCCTGGCAATATGGATAGAGCTGTTTTGAATGCATCTGCCAAACCATCCTTGGTTTCCGCCGTTACCCATTCCTCTTTAGGATGCAGTTTAATGATAACATCACTTTCTTCCATACTCATGGGATCGGTAGGTACTTCGGCAGCCCCTATCCTGGTCACCACTTGATCCACTTCGGGAAATCCAAGGAGGATCTTTTCCATCTTGGTGGTCGTTTCAATGGTCTTCTGTAAAGAAGTGCCCGTTTTGAGTACTGGCTGGATCACAAAGTCCCCCTCATCGAGGGTAGGCACAAACTCTCCACCCATACGAAAAAACAACAATCCAGCCAATAGCAATAGACCTCCTGCCATTGACAACACCATTTTCTTATGGCGCAGCGACCAATATATCGCCGGCTGGTATATCCGATACACAGCGGCTATCAACTTGACCGAGATATTTGCCCCGGACTTTTTCGATGGTTTGATAAATAGTGCTGACATCACTGGCACATAGGTAAAGCATAGCACCATCGCCCCCACCAGTGCATAACAAAATACCATGGCCATTGGACGAAACATCTTGCCCTCAACATTCACCAAGGATAAAATGGGAATGAATACGATGATAATAATCAGCTGGCCGAAAACTGCAGAGTGCATCATCTTGGAAGCCCCTAAAAAAGTAATCCGGTCAATTGCCACTTGTCGTTCCTTGCCTTTAAGGCCTATGAGCGATGCGTTTTGGGCCGTAATCTGGTAGGCAATAAACTCTACAATGATCACTGCACCATCTATGATTATTCCAAAATCAATGGCTCCCAAACTCATTAGGTTGGCATCAACACCGGTCAGGTACATCAACGATAACGCAAACAGCAAACAAAGTGGAATCACCGATGCCACTACCAAAGCAGAACGGAGATTTCCCAGCAGCAGTACGACCACGAATATGACAATTAGACAACCGAGAATGAGGTTCTCGGCAATTGTAAAAGTGGTTTTGCCGATCAGTTCACTCCTTTCCAAAAATGGATTGATGATGATCCCAGGGGGAAGTGAAGGTTTTATCGCCTCCACTCTCTCGGCCACCGCATTGATGACTGCCTGAGAATCGGCTCCTTTTAGCATCATCACCTGCCCCAGCACCTTTTCGCCTTCCCCGTTGCCGGTGATCGCTCCAAATCTGGTCGCATGACCGAACCGTACCTCCGCTACATCAGACACATAGACCGGGACACCGTTCCTATTTTCCACCACGATATTGCCAATATCCTCCAGACTTTCCACTAGACCTTCCCCTCTTACGAAATAGGTTTCTTCAGTTTTTTCTATATAACCTCCCCCGGCAATGCTGTTATTGTCCCGCAACACAGTATATAGCTTTCGCAACGGTATATTCATCGCTCTTAGCTTTTCAGGGTCCACCGCTACTTCGTATTGCTTCAAATAACCTCCCCACGTATTGATTTCCACCACCCCGGGGATACCCGAAAGCTGCCTCCTGATGATCCAATCCTGTATCGTCCTCAGGTCTGCAGTGGAATATTCGCCTTTGTATTCGGGAGCAACATCTATGATATATTGGTATATTTCTCCTAGACCAGTGGAAATGGGCCCCATGAATGGGCTCCCAAATCCTTCAGGGATCCTCTCCTCTGCAAGTTTCAATTTTTCGGCAATTAGTTGACGTGGAAGGTAGGTCCCTGCCTTATCATCAAACACCACCGTTACAATCGAAAGCCCAAACTTGGATACCGAACGGATCTCTTTCACATTGGGAAGATTTGCCATTTCAAGTTCCACTGGATAGGTAAGAAATTTCTCCACATCCTCTGTGGCCAGGTTTTTCGAAGTGGTGATGACCTGTACCTGATTATTGGTAATATCCGGTACAGCACCTAAGGGAATATGGGTCAGCGCATAAAGGCCAAAGCCCAGAATACCCAAGGTAAAAAGTAATATGACCAGCTTATGTTGCAGGCTGTATTGGATAAGTTTTTGTAGCATTCCGATTGAGGTTATGGTCCGCTACAAAACTATCTGCCTTCCCTAAATACTTCCTTAGGGAATTCTTAAGATTTCCTTAAAACCTGTCCATTGATGGTATACCTACAAATCCTTTTCCCCCAGTTCCGGTAATTCCTATTGCGATGGCTCATTCCACAGGCCTATTTCCAAAGATTTTTCACTCCTATTTTAGGGACGTCAGGGCATTTCAGCCCTGCCAAAACCAAGAAAAACCTGCCCTAATAACTTGTCCCCAAATAAAAGGCCATCCATAAAAACCCTGAAACGCCCTAATAGTCCAATGGCTTGACAATAACGGTCAAGATCGACCGGGCGGGAATATCAAAAGTATCACCTTCCAGCGCCATGGGCATGAGATCGAAATCCTTTGAGGTAATAAAGGCTTGTTGGGCCATTACGGCCTTGCCGTCCACTGCCAATCCAGCGGCTACGGCTTCCGGGCCTGAATTGACCAGGACATATACCATTTCATCTTGTGCCGGGGAAGAAAATGCTGATGCCAACAAATGGGAAGCTTGCTCTTCATTTCCGCTAATGACCACTCCCTTTCTTTGATAATTTGGACGGATAAAACGGCTGTAATTTCCCAGTGCCCAGAGCATTTTGCTTTCATGGAAGTCTCCGTCCTGCTGATCGTAATCGATATAAATGAGCCCGTCTTTATAATCATACGGTGAAATCGCCAACCACCAATGCCAAGCGGAGGCGTTGGCCACGGTAAGGTCATCATGGATGACCCTGGCCATGTAAAGCGCCGGGTCAATTCCCAAATCCCTTCCATTTCCTTCGATCTCACCACCGTTATCGCCCAAGATGCAATATTCGCTCATCCAATACGTCATCCCGGCTATTTTGGAAACGGTCCGATGGAGATTTTGGCGTTGCTCGACGGCAGCATGATGGGGTGATGTGGTAAAATAACTGTGCCCGGATATGGCATGCCCGACATGGTCAAGATCCCCAATAAAATACTCGGAATCTTCATCAAAAAAGGCTTCTATTTGCTTCCCTCGGCCAGGCTTGTCGGCTGTTTCATACAGGTAATTGATCTTTCCCGCTTCTGCCACATCGATTTTAGTCGACAGTCCTGCTGCTGTCAGGGATGCGTCCAAGCTTTTTACGATACCGGCAATATCCACATTGTAAAATGGGGTTCCTTCCTGCCCCCCATCCGACCAATCCCATTGGGGCTCATTGACCGGACTTACATAATCCACCTTCAGCCCTTTCCCTTCCAGGCCTTTGATGACCTTGGCCAAATACTGGCCAAACGCATTATACTTCTCCTTATCCAGGTTTGGGATCCCGTCATCTGCATATGCCTTCCCATTTTTGGTCATATGGACTGGTGGACTGTTGGGAAATACCAATAAATGGGGAACGTCATATGCTTGGGCCGCCAAGGCAAACCATACCTGTCCTGCCTGCTTGTTCCAGTCATATTGCCCATCCGGTCCCAAAAAGGATGCTGCCCTTCTCCATTCGTCCCGGATCCCACTTTCATCCCCTTGCCCTGCACTTCCTGCTCCGATATTGAACCGCCAAAGCGACAGCCCTATTCCTTTGGGACGGCCCTCTTGATCAACTTCCCTGCTGAACAGCAATTCTGCCATGGCTGATTTTTTTGGCGCTGGCCACTGGCCTACAAACTGACATGACCATGCGTCCGAGGCACCAAAATGTGCAATGGTCTGAAAGGTTTCATCTTGTTGGACATCAACCATTATTGACTGGCTTTTCTTTGGTTCTTTACGGTATTGTTTGCTTTCTGATCGGCAAGAACTAAGCACCACTACCATGATTAGCATCCTGAAAATGCAGTTTGATTGATATGTTCTCATCTTTGGTTTTCCTCAGGGTTATGATTTACTTCTCCATTTTTATAGCGCAAGGCAGGCAATTTTTTCAATATAACGTTTTCCTTTTATTTATTCCCCCTTTGATTTCGGGACCGTAGCTTGTGTAATGACAGACATCCCTGGCAAATGGTGTAACTTCCTTGGCTTTCAGTCCTCTCAGTACACTGATCGCCCTTCATTCCAAATGTTTTCACCGAAATTATGGCAATTCTCTCATAGAACCATAATTTTGAACTGTTGATAAAACATGGATTAATGGAAAATTTGAGTAAAAAACCGAGAAAGATCGTGGTGAAAGTAGGCTCCAATATGCTCACCAATCATAAAAACCGCATCATGGATACCGTCCTCCAGCATTTGGTAGGACAACTGGCGGAACTCTATGAGGACAATATCATGCCCATCCTGATCACTTCCGGATCGGTAGCGGCAGGCATGGAGGCCATGGGGCGGGAACTAAGCATAAAGGATGATGCCGTGCGCAGACAGATTTATTCATCCATGGGCCAGCCAAGGCTCATGCGCCATTACTACGAGATATTCCAACAGTACGGCATCCGTTGTGGGCAGGTGCTGGCCACCAAACGGGACTTTTCTCCGGGAAAGCACCGGGAAAACATGATCAATTGTTATAACGGGCTGATCGCCTCGGGCATTGTTCCGATTGCCAACGAGGACGATACCGTTTCCCTCTCCATGTCCGCTTTTAGCGACAACGATGAACTGGCAGCACTCGTGGCAGAACTGTTGGAGGCGGACATGCTGATATTCCTTACCCATAAGGACGGGGTGTTCAATGGACCTCCCGATGCAGCACATACCGAGGTATTGGAAGAGGTGAAAATAGATGAAAAAACCGAACAGTATATCCACGATAAAGGAGATCCCAAAACCATTGGCCGAGGAAACATGGCCTCAAAGCTCAAAATGGCCAAAAAAGCAGCCAGTAAAAATATAGCCGTCCACATCGCCAACGGCACCACACCAAATGTGTTACTGGATATCGTCAATGGAAAACAAATCGGAACCAGGGTCATGGCCAACTGAACCGATAGCACCTCCCCTTTCAAGCTTTGAAGAAGACAAAAAGGTTCTATTAAAGTACAAGCCCTATTGTGGACCAACCGTTTCGCAATAGGGCTTTTTAAATCCCCTTATAATCAAAATCGGCCTGATCAAATCACACATTTTAGTCGGGCATAGGATAATTTCGCCAGTATCCATTACTTTTTACCCCTTAAATAAATTTATTAAAAATTAATCTAAATAATAATTGTAATAATAATCTTAAGGCTATATTTTTGCAACAAATTAGATTAAATCTAAACAAAAACAATAATCATCAGCATCATGCATTTTTCACGTGTGGCGCTATACTGATTATTTTTTCTTTGCTAAGCATCGCTAATAAAGCTTCGGATGAAAACATTTCTACCGTTAGGGAAAATATATTTTTACACGGCCTTGTGTATGCTGATGTCCGGATTACCTGCGGTAGCCCAGACCATTCCGGCCACGACACTAAAAGGAAGGATCTTTGATACCGAAGAAAGTCCGGTTCCGGGTGTCATCGTCAGGATCAAGGACAGTCCGCTTACGGCCATATCTTCCCTGGATGGCAGTTACCAGATCACCGACATCCCAGAGGGGGAAGTGGAAGTGCTGCTTTCCTGCCTGGGCTACCAAGACCATGCGAGCAAGGTCTCCATCGAAAAAAACAAGCCCACAGTTCATTTGGATTTTGCGCTAGAGGAATCCATGACAGAGCTTGATGGCGTCATCATAGAAGGTCAATCGGTAAAAACGGAGATAGAAACCAAAGGGTTTGCCGTGGAAGTGGTGGAAACGGACAAGGCAGCCTTACAGTCTGTCCAGACCAATGACCTGCTCAACAGGACCGCCGGCATCCGTGTCCGTCAAAATGGGGGCATTGGCTCTAGAGTGGACTATAACCTGAACGGCATGTCGGGAAATTCGGTGCGGATCTTCATTGACGGTCTTCCCATTTCTACCTACGGTCCCTCTTTCAGCCTGAACAGCATTCCTCCCGCGCTGATCGAGCGCATCGAAATCTACAAGGGCGTGATTCCGGCACACTTGGCTGATGACGCCCTGGGAGGTGCCATCAATGTGGTGCTGAAAAAAGGAGCTGTCAACAGCCTTATGGCCGCGGTTTCGTATGGTTCGTTTAACACGCTGCAAGGCAACCTTAACGCCGTCTATAGGGACAAACGCTCTGGATTCACCACCAAAATATCAGGATTTTACAATTACTCCGACAACGATTATGAGGTCTGGGGGAAATTTGTCCGTAATATTCTCCCCAATGGTCGCTACGACTACGTGCGGGCCAAAAGGTTTAACGACAGTTACCGGTCCGTTGGCGGGAAATTCGATATCGGCTTTACCGATGTCAAATGGGCCGACCAGTTTTTTATCAGCTACACAGGATCGGATGATTATAATGAAATCCAGCACGGCACTTACATGTCCATCCCCTACAAAGGACGTTTTACGACTTCCCAGTCAAATGTATTCGGGCTGACCTATTCGAAGGAAGACCTATTTACCAAAGGATTGGCAGTTAACTTCAATGGCTCCTTCAGCAAACGCGCCGAAGTGGTCACCGATACGGTGAAATGGAACTACAATTGGTTTGGGGAAATAAGTTTGGATCTGGATGGCGAACCTATCCTGAGGCCAGACGGTGCCCAGCAAGGCGCTCCGACCATCAATCATATCGACAGGAATGTCAGTACTTTTCGTGCTGGCGCACAATATGAGCTCCACCCGCAGCACAAATTAATTTTCGGGCAATCTTTTTTCAACATAGACCGTTTTCAGCAAGATGAAATGCGAAATGCGGTAGAACGGCAATTTGTCGGCACAAGGGACCTCCAAAAACACATTACCTCGCTGGGTTACGAGTTTAACCTGATGCACTCCCGGCTCAAAGGCAACGTTTTCGGGAAGTATTATGTCCAAAACATCGAACGAATGGATCCCATATTGGTGGAAGGACCAAACGGATCGGAACGCCAAGAGGACCGGGTTACCAGCTCCAGGAATACCACGGGCATGGGGATGGCCTATTCCTTCAGGGCCTGGAAACAAATACTTTTTCTTGCCTCCGCAGAACAGGCGGTAAGGATGCCTTCTGAGGGAGAGATCTTTGGCAGTCCGGGGGACAATATCGTCGAAAACCTGAGCATCCGACCAGAGATCAGTAACAATTTGAACCTCGGTTTTAAACTAGGTGAATTCAGGAAAAACGCCCATGAATTCTCCTTCTCCGGATCAGGATTTATCCGTGACACCAAGGACAAGATCATCCAGCAGATCAATCCGCGCATCAACGACGCAGTGCAGACCAATCCATTTGAAAACCTGGGACGGACCAAAGCCATTGGCTTTGAAGGCCAGGCTACCTACTCCTATAAAAAGGCTTTACGGGCAACGGTGAATTTTTCACGGTTCAATTCAGTCTTCAACACCAAATATGACCCCAATGGCAACCTTTACGAAAAATTCGGGCAGCAAATTCCAAATGAGCCTTACTTTACCATAAACAGTACACTGGAATATACCCTCAAGGATGTCTTCCAGCAGGGTTCATCCTTAAGGCTATCGCATTATTTCAGCTTTGTGGAGAGGTTCTATACCACGTGGCTGGAAATCGAGGACTTCAGGACCCCGCGACAATATGTCCATGACCTGGGCGCCACCTATACCCTGCCCAACCAACGACTTTCCATCAGTGCAGACCTACGGAACGTGTTTGACAAGCAGGTCTATGACAACTTTGCCGTCCAAAAACCCGGCAGGGCCTTTTACCTCAAAATCAATTATGCAATTCACAACTTTAAATAATTTTTAACCAATTAATCAATAGGAAGATGCTCAGGACTAACATGCTAAAATCCAAAATTCTTCATATGGGAGCCGTTGTGGCGGCCCTGTCACTGACCAGCTGTAACAACGAAGATGATCCCACACCCCAGCCCGAGCAGAATGCTGACCGATGGGTGACCGTCGCCGGCGCACTGATGGGCGATAGTCCGGGTGACGGAAACGGCGGTACCAAAATCTACGCGGTGAGTTATGAAGACGCCATCAATCCAGAAATCGAAATCGACGTATTTGACAACGGGGAACCAGTCAAGTCCAACCGTACGGCAAGGCTGCAAATATCAGAAGACGGAAGCACCTTGTTCAATATTGCCTATGGTGGTGAAAATGGCGGGGAATTTTCCAAATTTGACGTCGCAGGAGGTTCCAGCTATGTCCAGCAGGACGTCACCGTAAACATTTCCCAGTATGTCGGCACAGCTCCCCGATGGAGCAAATTGTACAATGGGGACCAAAACGGGATCGCAGTAAACGTGGCCAATATTGCAGCAAACAATGCTGCGGAAAACTCCACGGAGCCTTTCCAATATTACAGAGGTACCGCGACGGTACTTGATGTGGACCTCCAAGATGTGCTTATCAGGGCTACTAAAGACTATGAAATTCCGCTAACGGAAGAAGAAGAACTGGCCGGTCACTGTATCTTCAGACTGGATGCACCAGTGCTGAACCAAGCCGGTGACAAGCTGCTCATCGGAACGTGGATGCGCAAATATGACGTGGCCACTGGTGAGCGGGAAAGTGAATGGGATAGATTGGGCACCAAAACAGTCGTGGTAGATTATCCTTCTCTGGAAAACCCAACGATCATCACCTCCACACAAGCAAACGGAGACTGCTCTGGCTACCGCAGCAATGTCAACCAGTTGGCAGAAGACGGCAGTATTTACCAAGCCACTTCCCGCGACACCGACGGATCTCATATCCTGAGAATCACTCCTGAGAATGAATACGACAATACCTTCGCCCTGAGCTTGGACGAGGCCCTGGGACTGAACGACGTCTATGTGGACGCTTGGAAATATGTCAACAATGGCATTGGCTATGCCATGATCAGACATGGAGAGGAAGACCAAGGTTATATCGCGAGACTGGACCTAAACCAGCAAACGGCATATTTGGTGAACGAAATCCCAGATGATCCTGATGTTAGGTTTAACCAATTCCAAGGTTTTATGGTAAGTGGCAATGACCTATTGGTTCCGGTTTCTCCACTTGGCAAAGATGGGAATATTTATATCCTCCACAGCCAAACCGGAGAGGTATCTGTAGGCGCCAAACTGATCAACAAGCCGGGCAACCATTTTATCGGAGCCTTTTAAGGTATCAAATCGGTTCCCCACGCGGGGATTTATCCAAATCATTGACCTTGTTTTCCTATTTCATGAAAAGGGGAAACAAGGTCTTTCCTACGTAAAGCAAAAATGCTATTTAGGAATACTGAGATGGGCAAATTGACCCAGAGACAGTCATGATCCCTATCCAACCACTTCACCGGCAATCAAACTATCAAAACAATGAAGGCAAAAAAGCAAAAAACCACTTGGCAAAAGGTCAGAAAATTTTTCAATGATATCCACCTTTGGGTGGGATTGGCCAGTGCCCTGGTGCTCATCCCCGTTTGCTTTTCAGGGACCATCTATGTCTACAACACCGAGCTCCAGGAAATGTTCAGTGCCCACCTCCATCATATAGAAATACAAAACGGTAGCAGCAAAAAAACCATAGAATCCCTCCTGCAATCCCTTTCCGCACAGGTGGATGGAGACATCACCGGTGTTTCTGTACCCCATGACCCGCAAGGTACTTTTCAATTTACCGTCAGGGAAAAAGACAGCCGGAGCAGGTTCGGGACATCTTATTATATGGACCCCTACACAGGTAAAATTGTCGGTACTTCGGAAGAAAAAAATGCTATTGCAGGTTTTATGCGAGACATGTTCAGCCTCCATCGCTGGTTGCTCCTGGACAAAATCGAAGAGCCGTTGATCGGAGAACTCTCGAATCGAAAACTGGGCAGCTATATTACCGGTACGGCCACCATCCTCTTCACCTTAGGTGTCCTCACGGGCATCGTGATCTGGTTTCCCCAAAAAGTAAAAAACTGGAGGCAAGGCCTAAAACTAAAACTGAACGGCAGTTGGAAACGAGCCAACCACGACCTTCACAACACACTGGCCTTTTATGCCTTTTTCATCCTGCTGATCATGGGGCTGACCGGGCCACAGTGGTCATTCCCCTGGTACCGCACGGGGCTGCAAAAGACTTTGGGTACCTATCAGGAACCTTCCGGCAGGGGTGGTGGACACGGAAGACCTTCTCCTTCCAACGAAAAGGAAGAACAGCCCGAAAAAACCCTATCGCTCCTTCCCTACCAAGAATACCTTGACGTGGCAGACAAGCACCTTGACTACACGGGTGATTACCGGATCAGCTTCCCCAAAAACGGTAACGACCTGGTCGAGATCCAAAAGAACAAAACGGGATTCTTTGCCCCTGCGGCAAGTGACCGGATCAGCCTTGAGCCTGCCACTGCAGCGGTCTCTGACATCCATCGGTTTGCTGACCAGCCCTTTAATCAGCGGGTGGCACGATCCATCAAGGCCCTTCACATCGGCTCTGTGTATGGTGGATTCTCCAAATTGCTGTACTTCATCTCCTGTTTGATCGCCACCAGCTTGCCCATTACCGGCACCTTGATATGGATCAACAAAATGAAGAAAAAGCCTTCCCGAAAAACCAAGAAAAAACCACAAGCCGTGGCGGTTTCCTAAGCGGAAATCCTGATCACAAAGTGATTTTTATTGGAATATGGGAAGGGGATCATCCCAACCACGCTTCCCTTCCCATATTCCTTTGGTTTTGCGCTTATCAGTTGATTTTTTCATATACCACTCGGCCAGGTCCCGAAACGAAACCTTCGTTCCATAGAGGATTCCCCTTCCCTATACTTTCATGCATCCCTAAAAACTTCCCGCTTCCAAGGCCCAGCAATTTGCTCAACTCCCTAAAATCCTTTATTTTAATACTTTAGCACAAACCCAGCACCTAAAGGACACGACCATTGCAGATCAATGCCCCTAAAGTGAAAACCTCTTTTGCGAGCAGCATTATACTCCTGCTGGTCTTAAACCTGTTTTTTTGGCAGTGTTCACCAAAAATCACTCCCTATGAGCCACCCATAGCCGAGCCTCAGGCTTTTTCATCTTCCGGAATGGACAGTGTATCTGCCCGTTGGTGGGAGGCTTTTGACGATCCCGAGCTGAACAGGCTGATGGACAGCTCCTTCTCGAACAACCTCGACCTGATCAGCATCTGGTACCAACTTCAGGAGGCCCGGTCCATTCGTAAAATACAGTCTTCATTGCTGCTGCCCGATATTGAGGGCAGTGCTCGAACGGCCATAAGCCGACCTCAACCTGATTTTGCAGGAGGGGAAAACACACAGATAGGCGTATCGGCAAATTACGAGGTGGACCTGTGGGGAAGGATCCGGGCAGGTGTGCAGGCAGAGGACTTTAGGCTTCAGGCGTCCTACTTTGATTACCAAACAGCGGCCATGACCCTTTCTTCACAGATTGCCACCACTTGGTTCCAGCTGATCACCGCCAAAAAACAACTGAACCTGGCCAAGGAGCAAATTGCCATTAACGAAAAGATCATCAAACTGATAAAAGTGCGGTTCGGAGCCGGCCAAGTCAAGGGGGTGGACATCCTACGGCAGCAGCAATTGGTCGAGGAGGCCAAAAACCAACAGCTCCTTTACGAAACGGACCTGGAAGTCCTAAAAAACCAACTGGCCGTGCTGACCGGGGTGGCTCCGCAAAACTTCACCATTTCGGCCAAGGACAGCCTGCCGCCCCTTCCCCCGCATCCCCAAACCGGACTCCCCCTCGAACTGGTAAGGCGTCGGCCTGATCTCCAAAGGGCTTACCACCAATTGATGGCTGCCGATCGGGACATGGCCGTCGCGGTAAGGAACAAGTTTCCCCGGCTGTCCTTCAACCTCTCCGGCCAAACGCGCTCCAATACCTATCCCGAACTCTTTAACGATTGGGCCTATACCTTGGGGGCCAATTTGGTCGCTCCTTTGCTCTACTGGGGCAGGTTGCGTGCAGAAGTGGACCGTACCGAAGCCATCAAGAACCAACAACTCCACAATTATGGGCAATCGGTCCTGATAGCCTTTCAGGAAGTAGAAAATGCCCTGATCCGGGAAAAGAAACAGGCAGAGCGGCTGAAAGTGATCGATAAACGCATCACCATGGCCAGTAATGTCCAAAAGCAATTGCAGATCGAATACATCAATGGATTGACCGAATACATCAATGGATTGACCGAATACTTGGATATTCTGGTCTCTCTGGACGAACAACAGCAGTTGGAACGTGAAAAAATCCAGCTCAAACAACAAGTCTTTGAATCCAGGATAGCCCTTTACCGGGCCTTGGCGGGAAACTTTGACCTGGAATTCCAAGATGACCAACCCGATAACCAGCACATAAATGAGCCATAAAAAGACCCTTTTCATTGTTGTAGGAATATTGACTGCCTCCGCGTTGGTGGTATTGTTGATATTTTTTACCGAGCCTACTGCCCAAAGCGAAGGAGCCACCAAGACCACGGCCATGCTCGTCAGCGTCGAGGAAGTCAGCAGTGGCACCTTTGTCCCGGAATTCATCACCACGGGGACCGTTCAGGCCGTGGACAACGTCAGCTTAAGCGCTCAAGTAAACGGTGAGGTAATTGAGCGGATGGCGGAATTTGTCCCCGGTGGACTGGTAAAAAAGGGCGAGGTGCTCCTAAAAATAAATCCTGCCGATTACCAAAACCAGCTGGCCTTGCGCCAAAGTGAACTGGCCCAGGCAGAAACCAACTTGCAGATCGAGATGGGAAGGCAAAAGATTGCCGAACAGGACCTGTCCCTGATCAGCGGCGACACCCTTTCGGAAAAAGAACAGTCCCTGGTCCTTCGAAAGCCCCAACTCGAAGCCATCAATGCCCAAATCCAATCTGCCAGAGCAGCGGTGGACCAAGCTAGCCTAAACCTTCGACGAACCGTCATCAGGGCTCCTTTTGATGCACAGATCATCACCCAAAATGTCACGTTGGGATCTCAAGTGAGTGTCGGTGATGACTTGGGCAGGTTGGTCGGCACTGAGGCTTACTGGGTGCAGGTCACCCTACCGGTGAGGGACTTGAAATGGCTTCACTTCCCCGCTGGAGACCACCAAAAAGGCGATACCGTAAAAATCAAAAATACCAGCTCCTGGGAGCCGGAGGAGTACCGCACAGGTTACCTTTACCGCCAGATCGGAGCACTCGACCCACAGACCCGACTGGCCCGCATCATCATCAAGGTTCCCGATCCCCTGGCCAGTCAATCCCAAGACTACCGGCCAAAGCTGCTGATTGATGAATTTGTGGAAGTCTCCATCAAGGGCAGCCCGGTAAAAGAAGTAGTGAGGTTAAACCGGGATTACCTGCGGAGCAACGAAACCGTATGGGTCATGGAAAACGGTAAACTCTCCATCCGAAAGGTTCGGATCCAGCTGATGGACGCCCACTATGCCTACATTTCTGAAGGACTGCAGCAAGGCGAAAAAGTGGTAACGACCAATATCAGTACCGTCACCAATGGCGTGCCGCTTCGGGTCGAGCAGGACAGCACCCATAACCCTTCACATCCTTGAAAAAGCGCCACGTCGATACCGAACAAAAGGGCATCATTGCCTACATGGCCACCCACTCCCTGGCGGCCAATATCTTGATGCTACTACTGGTGGGCGGTGGGATCTACACGATGTTCACCATCCAGAAGGAAGTGTTTCCCCAATTTCAACTTGATTTTGTGAATGTATCGGTAGTGTATCCCGGAGCCGCCCCCGAAGAGGTGGAGCAGGGCATCCTGATGCCGGTGGAAGAGGCCATTCGGGGCATCCAAGGGATCAAGGAAATCACCTCCACCGCAAATGAAGGCTCCGCACAGATCAGCATCGAGCTGGTGGCCGGCACCAATCGGATGAAGGCCTTCCAGGACATCGACCAGGCGGTCAACCGGATCCGCACCTTTCCGGATGACATTGAAGAACCCGAAGTCGTCCTACAGGACCGACAGCGCGATGTAATGCAGCTTTCCCTGTACGGAAACGTGGATATTTGGACGCTGCGCAAACTGGCTGAGCGATTGAGAAACCGGCTCTTGAGCCAACCGGAAATCACCCAGGTCAGCTTGGACAATGTGCCCGATTATGAAACCCGCATCGAAATCCCCCGCCACAACCTTCGGAAGTACCAGCTCACCTTGGGGCAAGTAGCCAATTTAGTGGACCAATCCAGCAGGGACGTTCCTGCCGGCGCCATTGAGACCAACTCCGGAGAGATCCTCCTCAGGATGAAAGAACGAAAACAGTGGGCAAGGGAATTTGGGGACATCAACATTGCCTCCTCTCCATCAGGTGCACAGGTAAAGCTCCGGGACATCGCCACCATTACCGATGGCTTTGAGGAAACGGGCTTTCATGGTCAGTTTAACCAAACACCAGCGGTCAGTATGGAAATCTTCCGGGTAGGCGACCAATCTCCACTGGACATCGAAGAGTTGGTTTACGAGCTCCTCGATGACTTCCAGTTGCCTCCTGGAGTAGCTTATCGGATCGACAGCAACAGGGCCGAAGACTACCGGGAGCGTCTTTCCCTGCTCACGGAAAACGGACTGATGGCCATCGTCATCGTATTGGTGATACTTGCGCTGTTTTTGGAATACCGTTTGGCCTTCTGGGTAATGATCGGCATGGTCATCTCCTTTATCGGTGGCATCACCTTTTTGCCGTGGATCGGCGTAAGCGTCAACATGATTTCGATGTTTGGCTTTCTGGTGGTCCTGGGCATTGTGGTGGACGATGCCATTGTGGTTGGCGAAAACGTCTTTGAATACCGCCAAAAGGGCTATGGTATCATGGATGCCGCCATCAAGGGCACCAAAGATGTGGCCCAACCCGTACTGTTCAGTATCCTGACGACGATCATTGCCTTTTTTCCCTTACTCTACATTCCCGGGGAGACCGGAAAGTTTTGGTGGCCGCTTCCGGCAGTGGTGATTGTCATTCTCAGCGTTTCCCTGATTGAAGCGCTTTTCATCCTCCCCTCCCATTTGGGCCATATCAAGCGTCGCCAGAAAAAGGGAATCATCCTGAAGCTGGAGACTTACCAAGCTAAATTTGCCAAAGGCTTCGATTGGTTTATCGAAAGCTACTACCATCCATTTCTGGACAAATGCCTGGAATTTAAATACATCACCCTAAGCATCGCCTTGGGGCTCTTCGTGGTGGTAGGCGGATATGGGCTAAGCGATCACATGGGCATTATCTTGATGCCGGAAGTGGCCGCAGATGAAATCGAGGCGGGGATCAGGCTTCCTGTGGGCACCACGCCAGACCAAGCCGCAGCAGTGGCGGAGGAAGTGACCACGGCCACCAGAAAGATGTTTGAGGAACACAACCTGTACGAAGTGGCCGAAGGAATCAAGACCAATGTTCGGGGGCAGAACTTCATCGACGTGGAAATCGTCATGCTTCCGCCCGACCAACGGGACATTTCCGCCCGGGAGATCATCGCCCTTTGGCGAGACAATATCGGTGATATCCGGGGTGTGGACCAGATCACCTTTGAGGCAGAAAGGGGCCCGGGAGGTGCTCGACAAGCCATCAGCGTGGACCTCAGCCATACGGACATTGCCGTGCTGGAAAAAGCCAGCAAGGCATTTGTCGATAAGATGAACACCTTCGAAAACACCCGGGACGTCAGCGACAACTACAATAAGGGAAAGGTACAGTACGACTTTAAGTTGCTGCCGCAAGGGAGAAACCTCGGCCTTACTTCTTCCGAGGTGGGCAGGCAGGTCCGGAATGCCTTTTTTGGAGCTTTGGCCATGCGGCAGCTCAGGGGCAATAACGAAGTGGAAGTCCGTGTCAAGCTGCCCTTGGAGGAACGAAAGGATATCCGTAACCTGGAGGACTTTATCATTCGGACAGCATCAGGCGTGGAAGTCCCCTTAATGGATGTCGTGGAAGTGGTCCAAAAAGAAGCCTTTACCTCTATCAACCGCCGGGATGGCCGCCGCGTGGTCAATGTAGGCATGGACGTAGAGCCTTCCAATGCCGTCAGCAGGGTGTTGGCTTCCATAAACGAATCGGTCCTCCCCCAACTGCGGGCAGATTTTCCCGGGCTTACATGGACTTTCGAAGGAAGCCAAGCAGACATGCGGGAATCCACCGACTCCCTGTGGGGAACCTTCACCATGGCCCTCTTGCTCATATACGCGCTATTGGCCTTGGCCTTCGGCAATTACACCCAGCCGCTGATCGTCATGACGGCCATTCCTTTCGGGGTGGTCGGTGCCGTGATCGGACATATTTTGCTGGGGTATGACCTCTCCTTGGTCAGCCTGATGGGCATGATTGCACTGGCAGGGGTAGTGGTAAACGACTCCTTGATCATGGTGGATTATGCCAATAAAATGAGAAGAGACCTTCCTGTTTTTGATGCTATCCACGAGGCAGGATTACGGCGTTTCAGGCCCATCGTCCTGACCACCTTGACCACCTTTGGTGGGCTTACGCCCATTATTTTGGAAACTTCCAGTCAAGCCTTTTATTTGATTCCCATGGCCATATCCCTGGGCTTCGGTATCGTCTTTGCCACCTCCATCATTTTGGTGATCGTGCCCTGCCTTTACCTTTCCCTTGAGGATGTCAAAGGGCTGGCAGGTAAAATTGGGCAGGAGCATTAATTTTGATTTCCATGTGGTCATGATTTCAGGTTCCATTGAGGCTTACAACCAAGTGAAAATCTTTATCGAATAACTTTGCCTAATCAAAGGCTGCCCAGAGACAAACAAGGAGGAAAACAATCCCTATCGTTTTGTTAATCGGGCAG